>CACZLA010000011.1 GCA_902781895.1 uncultured Lachnospiraceae bacterium | reverse complement strand
GTTGAAAGGGTGAAAAAGCAACAAAATCAAAGGAAATGACAGAAATTGTTGCCGGAGGCACTTGAAATAGGCTGTTGAAAGGGTGAAAAAGCAACAAAATCAAAGGAAATGACAGAAATTGTTGCTGGAGGCACTGAAATTAGTCGATAAAAAAGATAGCAATAAAAATCGCTGTGACAATTCTGTGATTTATCACATAGTATGATGAGGATGTCAAAAGTTCAAGAAATCATGTAGTACGAGGAGGATGAAAGATGGATAATATGGAAAGCAAAAGCCTTAATCTGAATGACCTGGATGGAATCAGTGGTGGAAACTATAATGAAACAGTTGAGATAATGAATGCAATCAACGCAAATCCTACTCTTGCCGGAATGTTTCGTACTGCTTGCGGAAAAGTATCAGGTCTGGATGAAGATGTAGATATTATTGCCGCTACAAATGTTCTCAGCAGTATAGGAATAAATGCTAATCTTGATTATAGTACACCAAACCATAATAAGTATAACAGCGGAGCACTCAGCCACGCTGAGGTACTTAAGAGGATAAAGGGTTATAAGAAGTAAATCAGAAAAGGTGATAATGAAGATGAAGAAAAGATGACAAATGAGGTCAGACCTTGTTTGTCATCTTTTTTCATATGTTTCGTCTGTTAGATTGTTATCATATGTGTCACATATTATCTGTCATATCTTGTTGTTGTTATCATGTACGTCATATCTTGTTTGACATTAAAGTACAAAAGACTTATAATAGTTTTCGCTATTGTATGAAATAAAGTATTAATCACGGTGCGTGGCTCAGTTTGGTAGAGCGCTGCGTTCGGGACGCAGAGGTCGCAGGTTCAAATCCTGTCGCACCGAATAGAAACAGGGATGCCAGGTGGCATCCCTGTTTCTATTCTATGATATGTTATGACCCTGCGACTTCTGCTTGAGCGAACGCAGTAGTTCGGGCGCAGAGGGACGAAGCGTTAAGAAAACAGTCCGGTGGACTGTTTTTAGCGGAGTCCACGAAGGGCTATGCCCGAGGGCGGGCGCAGGTTCAAATCCTGTCGCACCGATACAAAAAGGATGTCCGTAGGGCATCCTTTTTTGTGTCTATAAGAAATTATATGCTCCTCTTAAGGGCTCCCATTGACTCATTTGTAACAAACAGTTATGATTGATGGGTATCAGTTGGTTAAAAATAAAGACGAAGTTCTGGCTGAATAGCAGAGAGTGAAAGATGGATTCGGTTATACATTTTTTCAAAAACAATATAGGGTGCGATATATTTCTGGCGCTTGGTCTGCTGGCCTTATACATCACGTATATCGGAGCACCCCGTGCAAGTAAGAAGGCGGGACATTATGTGTCGGGAATTCCCGGCGTGGGCGGAATTCTGATTGTTCTCGGATTTCTTACGTCCTCAGTAAAATGGCTTGCAATCCTGGGACTTTTTGAACCTGCGTTACTGTTTCTGATATTCAGGGGTATTCCTGATATTATCAAGTGTTCAATAGAAACCAGAAAATGGACTCCGCCGGAAGAATTTGAAGGCGGTCATTCAGTAGCGGTAAGCAAATATAAAAACCGTTACGAAGAGTGCAGAGTTCCAATCCCGGAGAGTGATACCGATTTCATGGGACAATCTGTGGTTAGGTATATTATTATAAAAACGGATGATGGTTATCAGCTTCTGAGACAGGCCATGAATGGGAGTATAACTACTGGAGAAGATTTTAAAACAGTTGATGAATGTAAGAAGGCTGCGTCTCCGAAGACAAAGTGGCGGAATCTTTCATATGAACATCAAGCTTCTGAGTAGAATGAACAGCAAGGTGCTTAAACGAACAGTAAGGTATTCAAATAATGAACAGTAAGGTTTTCAAAAGAATTGATTTTAATATAGAAAATGATATATCGGAAATTCCGGAACTGGAACTGTATTTCAGTATGAATGAAGCGCAGCTCCTCCATATATTTGAGCCGGAAATAGGACTTTTTGCGGTTGAAAGCCCCATGGTGATCGAGAGGGCATTGATGGCGGGATATGAGCCGAGATCATTTGTAATGATCGATAGTGTGGCAGATGAGATGAGCCGTAGATTTGAAGAGATTGTAAACTCAGTTGTTATGCAGGAAGGTTTGTTAAAAAAAACATCTGCGGAGGCAACGCAGGATATGTTGTGTGAAACATTGCAGGAAATCCCCGTATATGTTTCGGACTATGAGACAATAGCCGGACTTACAGGAGTCAATATTACCAGAGGCGTTCTGGCACTTATGAAAAGACGTCCCCTTCCTACGCTTTCACAGGTTGTGCAGGGAACACGCAGGATAGCGGTTTTGGATGATATAGAAAATCCCACAAATGTCGGAGCGCTGTTCAGGTCGGCGGCAGCGCTGGGGATAGATGCAGTGATTCTGACGGGAGCATCCAGTGATCCACTCTATAGGCGGGCTTCCAGGGTAAGTGTCGGAAATGTATTCCTGACGAAATGGACAAGACTGAGTGACAAGACTTCAGGTAGATCGAATAAGACAGATGAGACAGCTCAAACAGAAAAAGCAACAAAAGCAGATAAAACAGGTTATATAAAAAAATTGCAGGAACTGGGCTTCAAAACGGCGGCTATGGCACTTTCGGATACGGCGATAGATATCAGGGACAGCAGGCTTAAGAATGAGGAGAAGCTTGCTATCATTCTGGGAAATGAAGGAGTAGGTTTATCGGATGAGATAATAAGAAGCAGTGATTACGTGGTAAAAATCCCCATGACAGAAGGGGTTGATTCTCTGAATGTTGCTGCGGCAAGTGCTGTGGCATTCTGGGAACTGTCGCTGAATAAATAGAACTTAAAACAATTAGCCTTTAAATAAATAAAACTTTTGACATCTAATTTTCGGGTAGGAGATTTCTCCTGCCCGTTTTTTTTACAGCTCCAAACTGTGAGAGAATAGATAAAAAATAGTAGGGAGGCGATAGAGAAACAGTAAAATGTTTGAATAAATAAAAATATATGCTATTATTTATGAGGATGCAGGAATAAAGCCCGGCATCCTCATTACTATTTAAATGGAGAAAAAAATGAAAATAGGAATTACTGTCGCACTTGCTGTACTGGGTATAGTGCTGTATACATTTTTAAATGTTGTTATAAGAAGAATGGTGGCCCGTGTCCGCAGTCAGGAGGAATATGACGAGGATGTGGACGGAAAAATGACAAAGGCCGAAAAACAGGCCTTTGAGGAGTCCAAAATAGTTGAGCAGGGAAAAAGAGGAATCGGCTTTAAGGATGTTTATGCCGAGTATAAAGGAAGATTTATTGTAACAGCAGTGCTGGGTGGAGTTCTTGGCGGACTGGCCGGATACACATTTGGTGCCAGCTTTGATGCAGCTATACTCTTTATCTTTTTCGCAGTGCTTACTGTAATAGCATTTGTTGATATGGATACAATGGAGATACCGCCTGTATTAAATCTGATCATTCTCGTGCTCGGAATTATAAGCCTTATAGGATCATTCGTTTCGGATTCAGGTCAGATGCTTTTCGAAATCACCTGGCAGCAGAGGCTCATCGGATTCTTCTCCGTCAGCGTATTTATGTTGGTTGTCACTTTGCTCGTGGCAGGTGCATTTGGAGGCGGCGATATAAAGCTTATGGCTGCTGCAGGACTTCTGCTTGGATGGAGAGGAACACTTATAGCTTTTCTCATCGGACTTATAGTTGGAGCAGTGATTGGAATAATTCTTATGTCAAGAAAAAAGAAGGGCGGCAAGGAGCATATGCCGTTTGGCCCTTCTCTATGTATCGGTCTTGTGATGGCGACCCTTGTGGGTAACCAGCTGATCGACTGGTATATGAATATAATTAGAAATGCTATGCCTAACACATTTGGTAAATAACAGATATATCACTTAGGTATACATATAGTAACTATTGTGCCGCCTTCTTGGGCGGCCTCTATTTTTATTGTGCCGTTACACATGAGCTTCAGTCGTTCTTTAACGCTGTCTAATCCGATATGAACTATCCTTAGATTCTCTGTTTGATTCTCTGTTTGATTCTCTGTTGGGTCATATCCCGGCCCGTTATCCTTTACCACAATATACACATTTCCGTCTTTTGATATGTACGAACCTGCACGTGCAGGGGTGGCAGATCCTGGTCCAGCCCGTGCTTTACAGAGTTCTCAACGATAGGTTGAAGTGTTAGCGGTGGAAGTGAGAAATCAGTAAACTCAGGTTTATAATCGACAAACAAAAGCTTCTCGTATCTGGCTTTTTCGACAGCGAGATACGCTCTTGTATGTTCGAGCTCCTCCGAAAATGGTATGAGCTCATGCGTTGCTATGGCGCTCATATTTTTTCTCAGGTAAGTCGTAAAGTCTCCGACTAAAGTCTGAGCTTTCTTTGGATCCTGTGCGCAGAGGTAGTAAATACTGGACATTGTATTGTAAATAAAATGTGGTTTCATCTGGAGGAGCATTATATCTGTCTTTTGCTTTGCCAGGGTATTCTGTTGCCTTACATATAGCATCAGCTGTTCTGAAAGTGCAGCTCTGAACATAAGGAAGGAGGATACGCCACATTTGGTATTGGATAGAATGAGACTATAGGCTATAATGGTATATAAGCTACATAGAACCGAACGCCGAAAGGAGACAGGATGGAAGAAAAAAAGAAATATAATAAAACGTCGATATATATGGGCGTGGACAGTTTTTTCTCCCTCGCCATTTTAATAATATCTCTGTCAATGACAAGGCAAACGTTTGCTTCAAACCATGCTGTAGGTCTTATGGCGGTTCTTATGTTTGTGATAGGTGTGGAAAATGTAATTCGGGGGCTTATTACACGTGGTAAATCAAAGCTGTCTGAATACAGGTTTTACTGTCATGCGGTTCTTTATGTGCTTCTGGGGGGAATAGTAATCATAACCGGCGGCGGTCTTACTGTGATGAGGGTGTTTGTCGCGGTTTTATATCTTATCTTTGCCTCAAACCGGGTGGTATCTGCGATTTTGAATCATAGGATTTATAATATTATTTTTCAGGTTCTGTTTATGGGAGTGCTGGTATATGCGCTTTATATGGCTTTTGGAATCTCAGGTGAGCTGGGTGGAGCAATCATTGAAGCGTTTATATTCATTCCTATAAGCTTTTGGGCTATTTTTCATATACTTGCCATTTCATTCTACCGTATTCAGGTGGATACGCTTCTTAAAATAGTAAAAAGAACCTACGCGTTGCAGGTTCTTTTTGGTCTTTTGATGATTATTGTAACATTTTCATTTGTATTTCAGATGTTTGAACCATCTATGGCAAAATATTCGGATGCACTCTGGTACTGCTTCGCTCTGGTTACTACCATAGGCTTTGGCGACATAGTTGCAATCACACCGATTGGAAGGGTAATGTCCGTATTCCTAGGCATATATGGTATTCTGGTCGTTGCAATGATTACATCCGTGGTCGTGAACTTCTATAATGAGGTCAGAAACGAATCGGATGATTCACGGTGAAAGTGGCAATCCGCTGCTGGCTAAATCACATATGATATGATATAAATATTCAATCTCCACGATGATCATAGAGGCCACTCCGACAATAGGGATAAATATATCAATAATAACTCGTCTGTGTTTTCTTGTGTAAGAAAAGAGCATCATAAACGGAGCAAGCCACAGCATTGTGAACATATCTCCGAAGCCCCATTGGTTGATTTTCATTGCCCATGAAATAAGCTGATCAAATGATTCCAAGCTATTATCTTTTGTAATACCTGATGTGAAGATGGAATTAAGTACGTTAAATGATATCTTATCTATAATGGCAAAAACAACAAAAGCCACAACAAATATCAGGGAAAACTGAAATGAATTTGTGTTTGTTTTGAGAAATGCATTATAGTCCTCGTGTGTTTTTCCTCTGCGTATGAAAACCTTTTCACGGTTTTTCATGATAAGTACCAGCACGGTAAACATCAAAAACATTACAGGTGGTTTTGTAGTAAGGAATGGAAATACAAAAAGCGGTAGCTTAAATGCACCTGTAGTTGCGCCGATTTTCAAAACATTTGATACGATTTCATAGATAATCGGTATCAATGCAAATGATCGGAAAATTATGATTTTCTTTCCTGGAAATCTTTTTTTAGGCGTATGGTTTACAAAGAACATAAAAAGTACGCATAAAAGGATATCAATAAAGATATTGAATTCCAGATGCCCTGATCCCTCCGGTCCGCCTGTGATCAGACTGCATATAGTTTTTTCTGCAGAAGCTCTTGACTCTTTGGTAAAGGAAGTGAATACACCTACCGCATATCTTTCTACAACGAAAAAATAGAGTATGGCAATTCCAAGTGCGGCAGAGGCATACATGATGATCATTTCTTTGTAGCGTTCGCGTCCGTCGAGGATGATAGCGAATACTGCAATAAGAAAAAGAGGCATAACAAGATAAGAAAGATTGTCAATTAGACTTATGCCGATTGGGTTTATCTTTTTTCCTACAAATGTTCGTTCTTGAATATATGAGGTATATGCCTGTGATACGACCAGAAGTACCCATGCCAGAATTCTCAGGTGACGATAGGAAAGTGGGCCTCTATATCGGATGTCGTTCTCGATAGTTACCTCGTCCATTCTTTTTAATCCGGGAATCTTATGAATGAAACTAAGCCGGTTAGATTTCTTGTCCTTCATACATTTAATTCTCCTTTGGAGCAGTTATACAATTTCAAGTATAGTATTTACCATCAGGTCGTTTTGCTTTGGATTCATAAAGCAGAGCCTGATGTATTTTTTTGAAAGGCCTCTTATATCATCACCCTTTCGGATTATTATTCCGCGCTTGTTGCAGTGAAGTGCAACATCCGCGGAATTTATATCGTCACGGAGCAGCTTCACCAGCATAAAATTAGCATCCGGTTTATAAAGCTTGATGGTCTTGCTTGTAGACATTGCAAGATATACAAGCGAACGTTCGGTGTGTATGATCGAACGGGATTCTTTGATATAGTCCTCATCCTTGAACATATCGGTAACAGCGATGGCAGAAAGTGATGCCACGTTGTTTTTTGTTGTTATCCTGTCGATGATCTCTCTATATTCATTGTTGTTCATGATGGCATATGCAAATCTGAGACCCGGTACGGCAAAGAACTTTGAAACGCTTCTGATAACAGCTATATTATCAAATTCTTCCACCAGACCGATAGCCGTATGCTCAAGATAATCATCAAGAAACTCTATGTACATCTCATCGATGAGAAGGAATATTCCTTTTTCCTTACAAGCCTCGGCAAGCTTCTTTACGTCGCTCAGCTCGATCTTTTTAGATGTAGGGTTGTTGGGATTACAAAGAATGGTAACATCAATATCATCAGTAAGTGCTGATATATAGTCGTCCATATCAAGCACGAAATCCTTTTCCTCATCCAGGTCGTAAAATATCAGCTCCGTATTGTAGGCTTTAAGCACATTTTCGTACTCCGAAGAACTGGGGGAGATAAGAAGTGCCTTTTTAGGCATTATGAGTGATGAAAACAGCTTAAGAAGATCTGTGGATCCATTTCCCATAACAACCTGATCCAGAGGAACATTTACATACTCTGAAACCGCCTTTTTCAGCTTTGTATAGTATATATCGGGGTATTTAACGATAGAGGAAATGTTTTCTTTTATAGCACACTTAACCGATTCGGGAATGCCCAGCGGGTTAAGGTTTGCATTAAACAAAACAGTCTCATACTGCTCGATTCTGAGTGGCATATTGTTCATATTACTTTTTCCTTTAAAATCCTAAATATATTTGATATAATAAGATGGTTTATTATTCTCACGATAACAAATTTATTTTACAACAGTTAAGACATATGTTGCAAGAGGTTTCGTTTACTTTTTACGAGGGGCAATATGAAGGCAATAGTTGAACAATATGCAAAGGGTCAGTTTAAAATAGACCGTCCGGAGGTATATATCTCCGAAAGAGAATTCAAGCTGAATATTGAATCCGGAACTCTGTATGAGGGTGGCTTTAATATCAGAAGCTTGAACAATTTTCCTATAAAAGGAATAGTCTACGACAGCAGATATCTGCTTCGTTTCGAGGATCACAGCTTTGTGAGTAAGGACTTTACGGTCAAGTACTCATATGATGCTACATGTCTTGAAGCGGGCCAGAATTTCCGTGGTCATATAAATGTCATTACCGACGGTGGTGAATGGAGACTTCCGTATGAAATAAATATTGTTCAGCCATGTGTAAAATACCATGATGAAAGGATCGATGATCTGTTCAAATTTGCTTCTCTTGCCGAAAGAAACTGGAACGATGCAGCAAAGCTTTTTGTACAGGATGATTTCCGTCGTACATTTATCGATAAGGAAACCATCATCAGGAAGACCTATGAAAGCCTTCTTGAGAGCCGTTCCGTCAATCAGGCCATGGAGGAATTCCTTGTACTTGTATCAAAGAAACGAACCGTAACTCTGTCCGTTCCGAAGGCAAAGATTGATATCAACATGCCTACTGAAACGGAAAGCATAACCATAGATATTTCAAAGAATACATGGGGTTATACATTCTCCGAGATACGAAGTGACTCTGAGTTTATAATCCCTTCCAAGAAGACCATTTCCGCAAAGGATTTTACGGGAAATGTATGCTCCCTCAAGGTTTTCGTATCCCCCGAGCACGTGCCGGAGGGTGAAAACTCAGGAAGACTGATCATTGAAAATATCTATCAGAAGATAGAGGTGGATATCCATCTTGCCAAGCCTCTCCTTTCAAGACCGAACCAGGAGGTCAGAAGAAAGGTTCGTGATTACAAGAGAAGCAAGATAGAGATAACAAGGGCATATCTTGATTTCCGTATGGACAGGATATCTCTCAATGAATACATTTCCAAAAATATAGAAGCACTGACAAGACTGAATGAGATCGAGCCTGAGGAAGATATGTACAGACTCGGAATCATGCATATGAATATACTTACCGGCGAGTATTCCAAGGTTGAGCAGGAGTTCCTCAGGATTGAGGCCGATGTGGATAAGGAAAGTATGGGAAGCCAGCAGCTTTGCTACTATAACTACCTCAAGGCCATGATTCAGAAGGACGAGGAGACAACCAGGAAAACCGCGCATCTTATCAGAAGAAACTATCGTACAGAGGAACCGAAGATGTTCTACTTCTGGCTGCTTCTGTTCGTGGATAAGACTTATACAGAGGATAAGGCTGCGCTCTACAGAGAGCTGTCTCAGATGTATGATGACGGCGAGAACAGCCCGATCATTTACTTTGAGCTTTGTAATCTGTTCAATTCAAATCCCATGCTTCTGAAGAAGCTGAGCTCATGCGAGATAACAGCAATGAAATGGGGTCTTAGAAATAAATATATTTCAGACGAGGTTCTGCTGGAATTTGTTAAGCTTGCCGGAAAGAACAAGGATTTCAATAAACAGATATTTGACGTTCTTCGTGAGATATATGATAAGAATGAGTATGAGCTCAGGATTGAAAGACGCAAGATTGCAGAGGAAAGAGGTCTGGAGGAAAATGTTCTCTATGACATACCTCTGGATGAGGGCGATGCAAGCACACGTATATCTTCCATAAACGAGTATGATGATGAATCTCTCGGCGATATGGATTTTGAGTTTGGTAAGTACGGTGACTCTGAGCTGGGCTCTATCGAATATGACGATGAAGATGATGAGGATGATTATGAGGATGGCGTAAGAAGACCGGGCAGAAGAGAGAGAGAGTTTATCAGTTCTCTCGGTGAGTCGATGATGGAGGGTGCTACAAAGATAGACAACATCCCCGTTGAATCGCTGGAAAAGGAGACTGATGCCCGATTTGATGCGGCAGTAAGAGCGGATGCGGCTGAAAAGCTTACCCGTCGTGAAAATGAGAATATAGAAGTGCTTTCCAGTATCTGTTCAATGCTTATTTCCGCTAACATGCTGGATCATAAGTATCACAGATTCTATAAAGCGGCAGTTATGAAGAGCCTTAAGTTCATAGGCTTAAATGAGTGCTATATCAGAAGTATGAATATGAACAGATATGAGCTTATCCCTACATCTGTTCTCATGTATCTGAACTATAAAAATACTCTGACTGAGGATGAGCTGGCATATCTTTATGCAAATGTTATCTTCAATAAGTCAGAGCATATGAAGATATATCATGAGTATGCACCTACCATGGAAGACTTCATGGAAAACATGATAGTCAAGGGCAAGGTCAACGATGATCTTACGGTTATCTATGACGAGTTCCTTGAGCCTGAAAATGTCAGCTCCATGTATGCAGGTAAGCTCATCAATATCATTTTCAGAAGAAAGATAGTCTGCAACAATAAGAATGTTGCGGCGGTCATAGTTACACATGAAGAGCTGCAGGCTGTTCAGAGAATACCTCTCGTAAACGGTGAGGCATATGTTGAGATCCTTTCCGAAAATGCATCTATAATATTTGAGGACAGAAACGGAAACAGATATGCAGGTTCTATCCCTTATCATTTTGAAAGGATAGTTGATGAGAAGGCGTATATGCCTATCTGCAAGGAATACAGCCCTCGTGATTACAGGGTTCTCCTTTTCAACTATGAGAGTATAGGACAGTTCACATACAGAAATGCAAAAGAAGTAAATGCAGCCAGAGAGATAATCCAGTGTGATGAGATATCTTATGATTATAAGCAGCAGGCATGCCTGAATATCATTGAGTATTATCATGAAAATCTTGATACGGATGTGCTTATCAAGTACCTGAGCAGACTGGATATCGAATATCTGACTCACGCGAATGCAAGAACGATCATCACATATCTTATCGATATGAACATGTTCGATAAAGCGTTCCAGGCCGTAAAGCTTTACGGTTTCAACGAGCTGGATGTAAATGAGCTTTACAGACTGGCAGACTATGGTGTTACGGATTCTGAAGGCTTCCTGAATGAAGACCTGATGTCTATCTGTATCAACCTTTACAAGACCGGAACAGTAAATGCCAATATTCTCGGATATCTGGCATCCAATTTCAAGGGAAGTCTTGAGGAGCTGGCCGATCTGTTTAAGCTGGCCAAGGATAAGGTTGGCGATATAGGTCATCTGGCAGAAAATACTCTGGCACAGATGATGTTTGAAAATACATATATAGAATACATTTATGATGTATTCCTTACATACTACAGCGGAAGAAGCAGAGGACTTGTTGTTAAGGCCTTTACCAGGCTTTCCGCACATAACTACCTTGTAAATGATGAGCAGGTTCCGAATTTTATATTTGATGCCATGTTCCAGGAGGTAGTAAAAGGAAATATAGACGACGAGATATCAGTTATGGCACTGCTTCTTTATTTCAGTAAGCTTGAGAGATTTACGGAGCAGCAGAAAAACTGGATCGTTGAAAATGTTGAGAAGTTTGTTGATGCCGGAAAGATACTTCCGTTCTTTAAGAATTTCGCATCATTTATCAGACTTCCTCAGGATATATTCCTTAAGACATATCTGGTTTACAAATCAGAAAAGCAGAGACAGGTTTACGTCAAGTACAGCTTTGATACAGGAACAAGATCGAAGCAGAAGACGGAAAGAAAGCGTCTTGAAGAGGTTGTCAGCGGAGTTTATGTCATGGAGTTTGTTGTGTTCCATGGAGAGAGACTTGTTTATTCCATCGAGGATGATCCGAATGGAAATGCAAAGATAGTAGAAAGCGAAGTCCTGAAGAAGAAATCATATTCAAAAAGCAGCATGAGCAGATTTGAAAGCATCAATGCTATGCTTGTTAAGCAGGAAATGCGTAAGGACAAAGAGCTTCTTGAGGATCTGGATGTTTATATCAACACGGTTCACCTGTTTGAGGAGAATCTGAAGATACTGTAATATTTAGTCCCGATCTGATAATTAACGGTTAGTAAACGTTTTAAGAAAGGAAGTCTGAGTTATGGCAGACATTTTCTATATCGGAATGGATCTGTGTTCTGATTTTACACAGCTTTCCTATTACAATGATATAAAGCGAGAGCCTGAATCAGTCAGTCAGTTGAACAACAAAGAAACATATCTCATGCCGAATATCCTTTTCTACAGCACGGATACGGAGCACTGGTATGTGGGAGGTGAGGCTTCCGAAGCCAGATTTAATGAAAATGGTACGGTTGTCGACGGTATATTTGAAAACATCGGAAGCGATGAGCGGGTAAACATAGCGGGACGTGAGTATACCTACCAGGAACTGTTTATGATGCTTGTGAAGCTCCATATAGACTCATTTCTCTATCGTTATGAGGCTGCAGAGATAAAGAAACTGGTTATTTCAGTGGATGATTTTAATGTTCAGATATTCCAGCTTCTCAGCAGGCTGCATAAGGATATGGGAATTCCGAAGGAGTGTGTGGAAATAACATCTCATTTGGACAGCGGTCTTTATTACATATTTAATCAGCCGACAGAGCTGTGGAATAACAGCGTTGCACTTTATGATTACAGTGCTGACGGACTGAACTACTATAGAATAGATATCTCAAAGAATAAGGATCCGAAGGCCATAACCGTAACCCATGAGGATTATACAGAGCAGATGTCTCTGTCGAAGTACGGAAATGATACCTATCAGATGGATCTGGATTTTGCGAAGATTGGCGAATACGAGAGTAAGAAGGCTTATATCTCTGCCGTGTTCCTTACCGGAGTCGGTTTCTCAAATAAATGGATGAAGAAATCCACCAATGTTCTCTGTCAGGGCAGACGTGTATTTGTGGGACAGAACATTTATACAAAGGGTGCCTGCTACAGAGCGGTGGGAGGCGAGTACAGATCATTTTATGATGAGTATTTCGTAGAGACTAAGGAAAATGTACTCTCTGATATAGGTATTTCATTAGATGACGAGAAGGATACATTTGTCCCTATCATAAACGGTGGAAGCCAGTGGTATAACACCCATGGCGAGCTGAAGGTCATCCTTGATGATACAGACAAGATATCCCTTGTTTATAAGAATCATAAAACGGGAGAGGAAAAAAGAGAGACCGTGAAGATTCACGGACTTCCGAAAAGACCGAACAAGACAACAAAGGTAAGTCTTGAGGTAGAGTTCGACAGCCCTCATGAGGGAGCCGTGATCATAAGAGATCTCGGATTCGGAAAGCTTTTCCCGACAACAAACAAAATATACAGAAAGGAGTTTAGTATCTAATGTCACAGTTAATCCTATGTACATCCAGAATAGCAGAAACTCCTTTCACATTTCTCAATACAAAGGTTGAGATATATACTTATGAGGAGCTCTGCTTCTACATTTATAACAATACGGTGCTGATCAGCAAATCTGCACTTTCCGACAAGCTTTTCGAATGGATAAGAACCGAGCTTGGTATGGAAGAGCTGGCTGATAAGCTGATAGGTCTTATGAATAAGACTACCTATGCCCAGGATCTTCTGATTGAAATCCTCAGCGCAGGAGACTATTACAGTATCGAGGAAATAAAGACCTATGCGGAAGCATGGCAGAAATACCGCAAGCTTGACAATCTTCAGAAGGCAAAGCTGAAGGCGGATGGATATCTGGCATATCGCAGATATATCAAGGCTGCAACCTTCTATGATGACATCATTCAGGAAACCGACGAAAAGACTGATCCGGTATTCCTGGGAAATATATATCATAACCGCGCGGTTGCTGCGGCAAATAACATGGATCTTGATATAGCAAAGGATTTCTTCATTAAAGCATATGAGCTGAATGAAAATCCGGATTCGCTGAAGAGCTATTTCTATATAGTCGCACTTACTTCGGATACGGCAACCCTTCGTACCGAGATTCGTCATCAGGGACTGCCGGATGAATACCTTGAGGAGATACTCACCGAGATCGGAGAGTCCAAGGATGATGTCCGCGAAATGACTATTTTTGCGATGCTGCAGAGAGCGGCATATAACAAGATGAATAAAGATATGACGGATTATGATAAGAGAATGGATATCATTCTCAGCGAGCTGAAGGATGATTTCCGCGAGCAGGCGATATAAAAAATGTAAAACCATGGAGGAATGATAAAACATGAGTAAGGAACTTGATAAGACATACAGCCCTGAGCAGATCGAGGGCCGACTTTACAGGAAGTGGGTAGACAATGGTTACTTCCACGCTGAGGTAGACAGAAGCAAAAAGCCATTCACCATCGTGATGCCACCTCCAAATATCACAGGCCAGCTTCATATGGGACATGCCCTGGATAATACCATGCAGGATATCCTTATCCGTATGAAGAGAATGCAGGGATATAATGCACTGTGGCAGCCGGGAACAGACCATGCGGCTATTTCCACAGAGGTAAGGATCATCAATACTCTTAAGGAACAGGGAATCGATAAGGAAGACCTGGGACGAGAGGGATTTCTTAAGCGTGCATGGGAATGGCGCGAGGAGTACGGCGGTCGTATCGTAAATCAGCTGAAGAGACTTGGCTCATCTGCTGACTGGGACCGCGAGCGCTTCACAATGGATGAAGGCAATAATAAGGCCGTTAATGAAGTATTTAAGAAGCTCTATGACAAGGGCTGGATATACAAGGGATCCCGTATCGTTAACTGGTGTCCTGTATGTCAGACCTCTATTTCTGATGCTGAGGTAGAGCATGAGGAGCAGGAGGGACATTTTTGGCACATCAATTATCCTGTAATAGGAGAAGAAGGACGCTTCGTTGAGATAGCTACAACACGTCCTGAGACTCTGCTGGGTGATACAGCTGTTGCTGTTAACCCTGAGGATGAGAGATATGCTGATATCATCGGAAAGACTCTGCTTCTTCCACTGGTAGAAAGAGAGATTCCTGTTATTGCAGATTCATATGTAGATAAGGAGTTCGGAACAGGCTGCGTTAAGATCACACCTGCTCACGACCCTAACGATTTCGAGGTTGGAAAGCGTCATGATCTCGAAGAGATAAATATAATGAATGACGATGCTACCATCAACTGCCCGGGTACAAGATATCACGGCATGGAGAGATATGAGGCAAGAAAGGCAGTTCTTGAGGATCTTGAGGCACAGGGCCTTCTTGTTAAGACAGTTCCTCATACTCATATGGTAGGTACACATGACAGATGCGGAACCACAGTTGAGCCACTGGTTAAGCCTCAGTGGTTTGTAAAGATGAGTGAGATGGCTATTCCTGCACGTAAGGCAGTAGAGAATGGCGATATCAGACTGGTTCCTGAAAGAATGAACAAGGTTTATTATAACTGGCTTGATAACATCCGTGACTGGTGTATCTCAAGACAGCTGTGGTGGGGACATCAGATTCCTGCATGGTATTGCCAGGATTGCGGCGAGACTATCGTAGAGAAGACTGAGCCATGTGAATGTCCTAAGTGTAAGAGCAAGAATCTGAAGAGAGATGAGGATACTCTTGATACATGGTTCTCATCAGCTCTCTGGCCATTCTCAACAGTTGGTTGGCCTGATACTGAAAATGAGGATTTCAAGTATTTCTTCCCTACAGATGTACTTGTAACAGGATACGACATCATATTCTTCTGGGTTATCAGAATGGTCTTCTCATCACTTGAGCAGACCGGAAAGATTCCGTTCCATACAGTTCTCTTCCACGGACTTATCCGTGATGATCAGGGACGTAAGATGAGTAAGTCTCTCGGAAATGGTATTGACCCACTTGAAGTAATTGATAAGTACGGAGCTGATGCCCTCAGATTCACTGTTATCACGGGTAATGCCCCCGGTAACGATATGAGATTCTATTGGGAGAGAGTTGAGGCAAGTCGTAACTTCGCTAATAAGATTTGGAATGCATCTCGCTTTATTATGATGAACATGGATAACGCAGGCATTTCAGATGAGGAGATTGCAAAGGTCACTCCTCACGACCTTACCATGGCTGACAAGTGGATAGTTGCAAAGGCAAATCAGCTGGTTCGTGACGTAACAGACAACATGGAGAAGTACGAACTCGGTATCGCTGCCGATAAGATCCATGACTTCCTCTGGGATGAGTTCTGTGACTGGTATATCGAGATGGTTAAGCCGAGACTCTGGGCAGATGATGACAAGACAAAGGCAGCGGCACTCTGGACACTTAAAGAGGTTCTGACCATTGGTCTGAAGCTGCTTCACCCTTATATGCCATTTGTTACTGAAGAAATATATTGCACACTTACAGGAGATGAGTCTATAATGATAGCCCCATGGCCTGTTGCTGAGGATGCAAGAGACTTCAAGGCTGATGCTGAAAGCGTTGATATAATCAAGGATGCAGTTCGTGCCATAAGAACAGTAAGAACAGATATGAACGTACCACCTTCAAAGAAGGCAAGTGTAATTGTTGTATCAGATAAAGAAGATGTGCGTAAAGTATTCGAGAACAGTATCTCATTCTTCGGAACACTCTGCTACGCAAGTGATGTTCATGTTCAGGCTGATAAAGCAGGAATAGATGACGACGCCGTTTCAGCGGTTATTCATAATGCAGTTATATATATTCCATTTGCAGAGCTGGTGGACGTTGAAAAGGAGCTTGAGAGACTCGGCAAGGAAAAGGCACGTCTTGAGGGCGAGATAAAGCGTGGTGAGGGAATGCTCAGCAATCCTAACTTCGTAGAAAAGGCACCTGAGACAAAGGTAAATGCCGAGAAGGAAAAGCTTGCAAAATATAAAGAAACATATCAGCAGGTATGCGAGAGGATTGAGGCTCTTAAATAATGAAAAATGAGAAATATCTGAAGAGAAAAATTCAATATATTATTCTCGTTCCGATCATTCTTGCGATAATAATTACATGTATCACTATTTATATGAACGGACTGGAGAGCAGAGTCGGGACCATAAGTCTCGCTCTTCTGGTTGTCTATCTGATATTTACTATCATAGTATATCTGAGAATGCTTCCGTCTATTGATTCAGTGGTAATGGACTATTCCCTGGAACAGGGCAAGATACAGAAGGAGCTTCTTTCGGATCTGGAGATTCCCTATGCCATCATGGACACAAACGGCCATATCATGTGGGCGAACAGACTGTTCAGAGAAACCATAGGTGTTCATAATGATGCCAGGATCAAAAGAACCATTGATCTCTATTTCCCTGAACTGGTTCCGGATATTATAGATACAGAGGATGAGGTGAATCTGACTCTGAACTATGAGGACCGTATCTACAGAGCTTCCATTAAGAGAATAGATCTTTCAACGGTTTTTGATGAGAGAGAGGAAGAATATAATGAGGACGATATAGTCCTTGCTATATACCTTTTCGATGAGACTGAAAAGAAAAAGCTGGAAAAACTGACTCAGGATCAGAGACTGTATGCAGGTGTGCTTTACCTTGATAACTATGATGAGGTTATGGATAACCTTGAAGATGTAAAGCATTCCATACTTACTGCTCTTGTAGAACGTAAGATAAATATGTATCTGTCAAATATCGATGCTATAGTAAAGCATATCGAAAATGATAAATACTTCTTTGTATTCAAGCAGCAGTATATGCAGACCCTGCGAGATGACAAATTCTCCATACTGGATGATGTAAAGAATATAAATGTAGGAAATGAAATAGCCATGACACTCAGTATCGGTATCGGTTCAGATTCCGATCAGGATGGAAACGGTTATATAAATGCATATGACAATGCGAGAAATGCTATCGGACTTGCCATGGGTCGAGGCGGAGATCAGGCAGCGGTTAAACTGGGTGACCAGGTAACCTATTATGGCGGTCGAAGCGCCGGAACCGAGAAGACCACAAGAGTTAAGGCGAGAGTTAAGGCTCAGGCATTTGAGGAACTTCTCCAGACAAAGGGGAAGGTTCTTATCATGGCTCACAAACGACCGGATGCAGATGCTCTGGGATCGTCTATAGGTATCTACAGACTTGTAACTGCCATGGGCAAGGAAGCTCATATAGTAATCAATGAGATAACTGAGGCTATCAGACCTCTGATGAATACATTTATGATGGGAAATGCATATGATGGCGTATTTATTTCAAGTAATGAAGCGGTATCAAGTGTTGATCAGGATACGGTAGTTGTTGTATGTGACGTAAACAGACCGAGCATGACAGAGTGCGAGGAACTGCTGAGTCTTGTACCTACGGTAGTTGTATTTGACCATCACAGACAGTCCAATGAACCTATACAGAATGCGACGCTGTCTTATATCGAGCCATTTGCCTCATCGGCATGCGAGATGATCGCGGAAATGTACCAGTACATGTCAAAGACTCCGAAGCTGAAGAGCCAGGAGGCGGATGCCATGTATTCGGGTATTCTTATAGATACGGATAATTTCCTGACCAAGACAGGTGTGAGAACCTTTGAGGCTGCTTCCTATCTGAGAAAGAGTGGAGCGGACGTTGTCAGAGTCAGAAAAATGTTCCGAAGCTCCATGGATGAACTGAAGGAAAGAGCACAGGGAATCAATAACGCTGAAGTATTTATGGAGCATTTTGCTCTCTCATATATTGAGCCGGACGGAAAAACAAATGAAGCTCCGACAGTTGCTGTTGCGAAGGTTGCAAATGAGCTGCTGAATGTTGAGAACATCAATGCATCATTTGTTGTCACAAAGTCAAACGATCTTCTTTATGTATCTGCAAGATCCATAGGTGATATAAATGTACAGATAGTTATGGAGAGATTCGGCGGCGGTGGACACTCGAATGTTGCAGGAGCACAGCTGGATATGAGTAAGGATGAATTCTTCGAACAGCTGAAGCCGGTTATCAAGGAAATGTATGAGTCAGGAGAGTTATAATAAAAGATTCTTCGGGCTAAAGCCCTCAGAATGACAAGAATAATGGAGAAAAAACATGAAAATAATATTAATTCAGGATGTAAAGTCCCTTGGAAAAAAGGGTGATATAGTTGAAGTAAATCAGGGCTATGCAAGAAACTTCGTACTTCCGAAGAAGCTGGGAGTAGAGGCAACCCCTGAAAATCTTAACAATCTGAAGCTTAAAAATCAGAATGATGAAAAGATTGCGGCAGAAAATCTTGCTGCTGCAAAGAAGCTGGCTGAGGAACTGAAGGATAAAAAGGTAACTATTGAGATGAAGGTGGGCGCAAACGGAAAAACCTTTGGTTCTGTTTCCACAAAGGAAGTGGCTGAGGTGATAAAGAAACAGCTGGGAATAGAAGTGGATAAGAAGAAGATAATCATGAAGGATGCGGTAAAGGCACTTGGTGGCTACAATATCGGAATAAAGCTTCATCCACAGGTTACTGCAGAACTGCTTCTTGATGTTGTGGAGCAGAAATAACAGAGAATGATAAAGGGTATGACATGGCTGATGACAGTGTTGTAAAAAAGATACCACCGCATGACAATAATGCCGAGAGAAGCGTTATCGGTGCGATGATGTTAGATAGAGATGCAATTTCAGAGGTGAGTTCCATTATCGTAAAAGAGGATTTCTACAATACACAGTATGGAATCCTTTTTGATGCTATGGTCAAACTTTACGATGAAGGAAAACCGGTTGATGAGATAATTCTGGGAGAAAAACTGCGTGAAATGGGTGCGCCTGATGAGATAAGCGGACTTGGATATCTGGGTGAGATATTATCCTCTGTCCAGACTTCGGCGTTCGCAACTAACTATGCGCAGATAGTAAAGGACAAATCCTATCTTAGGAAGCTCATTAAATTTTCAGATAATCTGACAGCCCGTTCTTATGAAAGCTCGGAACCTGTTGAGGATATAATGTCCAAAGCGGAGAGCGATATCTTCAATATGATGCAGAAAAGGACAGGCTCGAAAGATTTTACTCCTATTAACAAAGTAGTAGTAGGGGTTATTGAAGAGATAGAGGCGGCTACCAAGACAAAGGGTAAAATAAACGGTCTCAGAACAGGCTTTACGGATCTGGATAATATGCTGACAGGTCTGCATGGAGGAGAACTTCTTCTTGTAGCAGCCAGACCGTCTATGGGAAAGACCGCATTCGTACTGAATATTGCTCATCATGTTGCTATAAAGGAATCGGTTCCCGTTGTTATTTTCTCTCTGGAGATGAGCAAGTCACAGCTGGTTACAAGACTTGTGGCGGTTGATTCCATGGTTGAGGCAAAGAGCCTGAAGACCGGTGATATATCTGATTCGGACTGGTCAAAGATAGTAAGTACCGCAGATGTTATGGCGAAAGCTCCTATATTTATAGATGATAATTCTGATATCAGTATAGCCGATCTCAGAACGAAATGCAGGAAGCTGAAGCAGACCGAGGGCATAGGGTTGGTTATTATTGATTATCTCCAGCTGATGAGTGCTACAGGAAAGGTTGAATCGAGACAGATATTCATTTCCGAGGTATCCCGTGCTCTGAAGGGTCTTGCCAGAGAGCTGAATGTTCCGGTTATAGCGCTTTCACAGCTGAACAGAGCGGTTGACTCGAGAACAGATCATAAGCCCGTTCTTGCCGACCTCCGTGAATCCGGAGCTATAGAGCAGGATGCGGATGTTGTTATGTTTATATACAGGGACGATTATTATAATCCCGACACTACTGAAAGGCCGGGTGTTGCGGATATTATAGTCGCTAAACAAAGAAATGGTTCGATAGGACCTGTTGAACTTGCCTGGATAGGTAAGTATACGAAATTTGCGAATCTCTCTCGTGAACGAAAGAACGATAGAGGCGAAGCTGCAGAGAGTGCAGGTGAGTGATATAAAGGAACTGGTTCTCCAAGTCTACGGGGACGGTTCTCCATTGGCACATTGGAAAACATGTGCCACTGAAGAACCGTCCCCATCCGACTCAGAGAACCGTTTTTTATTACTGATGCATTAATATCAGTTTTTTCAGAAGCTCGTCATCAGACATAGAGTAAACATTATCTATAACCCATATATGCATTTCCTTGGCGCGCTGCTTGAAGAAAGAGGTTCCGCTGGATGATTCATCACATGGCAGAGCCATGACAAGAGCCTTTCTTGCGTACTTTCCTCCGAAACGGCTTGTTACGGTCTGCAGCTCATGCAGGGAATTGCTGGTTGCCTTTCCACTTTTGCAGGAAATAAATATAGGAACGCAGGACTGCATAAGTATAACGTCTATCTCGTTTATGGTGTCATAGCTTGCATTCATATATTTCTCATAGTCGGATGCGAAATCCCTCTTTTCCTGCTCGCTTTTATCTCCGTTCCAGTCTATCATGGCACCGATGATCTCATCGGTGAAAATGTCTTTTCTCCGGGAAGCTACCTCGTAAACATGGAGTTCGAGAATATTTCCGGTTTTTGTTACTATATGCTTTATGGCATCATTCTTAAAACGGAATCTGATCCTCCTGGCATCACTGCTGAAATCCTTCAGCATTCCCTTCCCGTTCAGCTTGAAAAATATGGTTGAGGAAGGTCCCAGTGAGGACTTCGGAAGTATATACAGTCCTGTGTCATCGCAGGGGTTGGCTTTTATTACGTCTTCTATAACGGAACAGTAGCGGTTCCATTTGTGGCGAAGGGTTTTTGCAATATCCCAGATAGTCCGGATATCACTGTAAAAGCTCTCCGTAAAGTTCCAGGTGGAGTAGTTTCCCGTCTGCTGTGTCAGCTTTCCGCCGTGGAGAATGATGTTTTCCTTAACGGATATTTTCAGGCTGTCGTAATGCTGAGTCGGTTTTTCGCCCGGAAGTATGCTGACCTCGAGCCCGGTATATGGATCGATACGGACTGTCTTCAGCTTTTTGGCGGCACTTACATAACCGAAAGCTATAAGAACCATCTCGCCGCCGCCTGTCAGCTCGTAGAAAGCTTCGGGATATTTGTCCGCCACCTGATTCAGTGCGGCGATGCAGCCCTCCAGATCGTCCCGGGGAACTTCGATAAACTCCAGCTCGGTATCCTTCGATTTTAATTCGGCAAATTTGGTAAGGCTCTTTATCTTTCGGGTAAGCATAGTCGACTTATGTCCCAGAAAGATCAGCTTTTCCGGTTTATATTGGAGAAGGCACATTACATTTTCAAGTGCTTCATCAGAAAAAAATTCCACATATATACCACTCATTTGTATATAACCTCCTTATATCCATCCACCATCGATCCTGACAATCTCGCCCGTGAAATACTCGGGCATATTCAGAAGACTGGCCACTGCCCGGCCTATTTCCTCGGGACGGGCCATACGACCCATGGGGATATCTTCGCATATAGCTTCCTTTTCGTCAGTGTTCAGGTGGGAATTCATATCGGTATCAACGATTCCCAGTTCAAGTGCATTTACCTGTATATGGCTCGGCCCCAGCTCTTTGGCAAGAGCTCTTGTGAAGGAATTTACTGCGCCCTTCGTTGCACTGTAGGCAACCTCGCAGGAAGCCCCCACCTCGCCCCAGACAGAGGAAATGTTTATTATGTGACCGCATTTCCTTGAAATCATATCAGGAACAAATGTATGACATGTATTATATATAGAAGAAATATTTGTTGTAACTATCTCATTCCATTCATCAGGACTCATGTCGATAAGGAGTCCGGTATAGGAAATGGCGGCGTTATTGATAAGGACATCTACTTCCCCGGCCGTATCCCTCAGAGTCTTAACATAGGAAATATCACCCACATCACCCTGGGATGTGATTACCTCTATATCGGAGGAGGAAAGGATGATTTCCTTTGTACGCTCCAGTTCGTCAGAGTTTTTTCTGCTGTTTAATACTATTTTACTAAACATCCCTGATCCGGCAGCCGAAACGGCTATAGCCCTTCCGATCCCGCGGGATGCACCTGTTATCAGAATACTTCGGTTCATATAAACTCCTTGGTGGACATAGTTATAAATACATAATAAATCTTTGATTGTATTACTGCAAGCACTATAAAAAAGTTGAATATATCCGGGGGGTTTGCTATACTTCTTTTGTTGTTTATGGCCTTTCAGAGAGGCTGTAAATATAGTTACGGAGGAGACGTAGATGGCTCAGAATAACAATCAGAGCGGTGTCAGCCTGTTTTTTTCATTTTTCCTGAAGGCTATAGTTATAATACTTGGTTTAGTCATTCTGGCAATGAGCGCATATCTTATAAAGACCATGATGTCAAATAAGACCGCTGAAAAGGAAAAGAAGGCGGATGATTCCGCATTTGAAGATGATCAGGAGGATGTACTTCTGGTAAATAAGGCGACAAACACAAATGCCATACTATTTGAAGACGGTGACGGTTCCGATCCTGACGCCGTGGTTGAGCCGGCCCTGGCTTATGATGCCCCTATTGTGGTTCTGAATGCCACAAGTACTCCGGGAGTTGCCGGAGCATGGAAGGGAGTTCTTGAGAGTAAGGGCTATACAAATGTACAGGCAGGCGACTATCTGAAGGATCCCCTTGAAACTTCCAAGATTGTTGTAGTGACGGAGGGAACCGGAAAGGATCTTCAGACTCTGCTTCCAAATGCCAAAATGGAAACTTTGCCCGCAAATGAGGTTTCCAGCAGTGTTCCCACAGAGGGCGTACAGGCATTTTTGATAATCGGAACAAGCGATCAAACGGTCAGCGAATAAAAAATCTTTAATATATTCGTAATAATTTTGGTTAAACTATAACAAAACAAAATGAAAAAAGGCGGCAAAAAAGCCGCTTTTTTGTTTAAAATAGATAGTAAAGTATAGTCAATGTGCAATATGAACAAAACTTTTTTGAATAATTTATGCAAGACATACATAGTCTAAAAAGATAAAAAGTTATATTATGTATAAGGTTGAAAAAGAAATAAAAGCTATTTAGCTATTTAGGGAGGTCAATAAAATGGCAGGATTACAACTTAAAAACATCTACAAGATTTACCCAAACGGCTTCAATGCTGTTAAGGACTTCAATCTTGATATCGAGGATAAGGAATTCGTTATCTTCGTTGGTCCTTCAGGATGTGGTAAATCAACAACACTTCGAATGATTGCAGGACTTGAGGATATCAGTTCAGGTGAGCTCTGGATCGGAGATAAGCTCTGTAACGACGTAGAGCCTAAGGACAGAGATATCGCCATGGTTTTCCAGAACTATGCTCTGTATCCACATATGTCAGTTTATGATAATATGGCATTCGGACTTAAGCTGAGAAAGGTTCCAAAGGAGAAGATCGACAAGCAGGTTCATGAGGCAGCTAAGATTCTTGAGATCGAGCATCTTCTTGATCGTAAGCCAAAGGCTCTTTCAGGAGGTCAGAGACAGAGAGTTGCCATGGGACGAGCTATCGTTCGTGAGCCAAAGGTATTCCTTATGGACGAGCCTCTTTCAAACCTGGATGCTAAGCTCCGTGTACAGATGCGTGTTGAGATTTCAAAGCTTCATCAGAGACTTCAGACAACTATCATCTACGTTACACACGACCAGACAGAGGCTATGACACTTGGTACTCGTATCGTTGTTATGAAGGATGGTATCATTCAGCAGGTTGATACACCTCAGAACCTTTACGATCATCCATGCAACCTCTTCGTTGCAGGATTCATGGGTATGCCACCTATGAACTTCATCGATTGTAAGGTTGTTAAGTCTGGTGCAGACGTACTTCTTATGTTCGGTTCACACTCAATCAAGGTTCCTGAGCAGAAGGCTAACAAGCTTATCGCAGGTGGATTTATCGACAAGGACGTTGTTCTTGGTATCCGTCCTGAGGATATACATGATGAGCAGCTGTTCATTGAGTCATCACCTGAGTCAGTTATTGATGCTCGTATCAATATCTACGAAATGCTCGGTGCTGAAGTTTATCTGTACTTCACTATCGATCAGTTTGATATCACAGCAAGAGTTAATGCTCGTACAACAGCTAGACCTGGTGATACAGTACAGTTCGCATTTGACCTTTCAAAGATCCACATCTTTGACAAAGAGTCAGAGGAGATCATTGTAAACTAGTCATGGAATTGCCTTAACCGGCAGATGGCTTAAACTGTAAAATTATTATGAGAGAATACAAGCTTCTTGTATTCTCTCATTTTGTTTGTATAATAGTAAAACTTGCTTTTTTTTGGTTCACGTAATACAATGTAAGGTAGTTTATTTTTAGGTAAACTGTGTAATTAAGGGGCGACAAAAGAAGAGGAGTAAAGGTATGATATCAAATCAGATAATGCAGGAAACACTTGAAGGTATAAAGGCCATTACGAAGGTAGATCTGATTGTAATGGATATAGAAGGACGTCTGCTGGCAAAGACTGCAGAGGACGGACCTCTCGATTATGAGGATGCTGTAATGGCATTTGCGGAGTCACAGGCTGAAAGCCAGTCACTTCTGGGCTATCAGTTTTTCAAGGTAACTGATGATAAGCAGGTAGAGTATATTCTTCTTGCAAAGGGTGATGCCGACAGTACATATATGGTCGGAAAGATGGCCGCATTCCAGATACACAGCCTTCTTGTGGCATATAAGGAAAGGTCCGACAAGGATAATTTCATTAAGAATCTCCTCCTGGATAACCTGCTTCTGGTTGATATTTATAACAGAGCTAAGAAGCTGCACATCGATACAGATGTTAAGAGATGTGTATTTATTATAGAAACAAAGTCTGAGAAGGACAGTAATGCCCTTGAGACTGTGAGAAATATATTCTCTGTAAAAACCCGTGATTTCATTACGGCAGTTGATGAGAAGAATATCATTCTTGTTAAGGAAGTAAAGCCGACAGACACCTATGAAAGTCTTGGAAAGACTGCGAATATCATAGTGGATATGCTTAGTACAGAGGCTATGATATCCGTTCATGTGGCTTACGGAACCATAGTAAATGAGATAAAAGAGGTTTCCAGATCCTATAAGGAAGCCAAGATGGCTCTGGATGTCGGAAAGATCTTCTACAGTGATAAGAATATAATAGCATACAGCAATCTGGGAATAGGACGTCTTATATATCAGCTTCCGATACCGCTCTGCCGTATGTTCATAAAGGAGATATTTGACGGTAAGTCTCCTGATGAGTTTGATGAAGAGACTCTTACTACTATCAATAAGTTCTTCGAGAACAGCCTGAATGTTTCTGAGACCTCACGTCAGCTCTATATTCACAGAAATACACTGGTTTATCGTCTTGACAAGATAGAAAAATCAACCGGACTTGACCTGAGAGTATTTGAAGATGCGATAACATTTAAGATAGCTCTTATGGTTGTGAAGTATATGAAATATATGGAGAGTCTGGATTTTTAAATATTGCGTGAGGAAATATGGAAGATAATAAAACACCAATAATTAAGATGGATAACGTGACGATGAAGTATCCCACGGGAACAGTAGCCCTTAAGGATGTCAACATCGAGATTGAAAAAGGAGAGTTTGTCTTCGTTGTCGGAACCTCCGGATCCGGTAAGACAACATTTATCGAGCTTCTGCTGAGGGAACTCGTCCCAACAAAGGGAAAGATAGAGATAGCGGGGATAGACTATTCCAGACTTAAGAAAAACAAGATTCATAAGGTTAGAAGAAAGATAGGAGTTGTATTTCAGAACTTCCGTCTGTTAAAGGACCGTACGGTTTATGAAAATGTGGCCTTTGCTCAGAGAGTTATTGAAACTCCTGCAAAGTATATAAGGCGGCAGGTGCCGGCGGTGCTTTCTCTTGTCGGACTTGAGGAGAAGTTCAAGTCATATCCGAGACAGCTGTCAGGTGGTGAGCAGCAGAGAGTTGCATTGGCAAGAGCCCTTGTTAACAAGCCTGAGATCATACTTGCCGACGAGCCTACCGGAAACCTGGATCCGAAGAATTCCTGGGATATCATGAATCTTCTGGATGAGATAAATGCAAAGGGTACAACAGTTGTTGTAGTTACACATAATAAGGAAATAGTAAATGTCATGAAAAAGAGGGTAATAACCTTGAAGAAGGGTGTCGTTGTAAGCGATGTCCAGAAGGGAGGTTATGTCGATGAAGATTAGTTCTGTTGGCTACGGCGTAAAACAGGGTGTAAAGAATATCAGAAGAAATCTGTTATTCTCACTCGCCTCTTTGGGAACAATAGTGGCATGTCTGTTTGTATTCGGTCTGTTTTATATAGTTCTCGTGAACTTCAGAGGTGCTATACACAAGATAGAAAGCACTATTTCCATATCTGTATTTTTCGATGAGGGTATCTCGGAAGAGGGAATAGTCCTGATAGGAGAACAGATAAAGACCAGAAAAGAAGTAAATACCATAGATTATATTTCCGCTGAGCAGGCATGGAAGGACTTCTCGGATCAGACCTATGATGATCCTGAGGCGGCAAGAGAGGCGTTTGGGGATGATAATCCTCTCGCGAACTCGGCTTCATACAAGATAACCCTTAATGACGCCAGTGCACAGGCTGACTTTGTTCAGTTCCTCGAAAGTATTGAAGGAGTAAGAAAGGTAAGCAATTCGGCAGTTACTGCGGACAGTATATCGGCGATAAATGCATTTGTCGGCTACGCTTCCTTCGGTATCATCCTGATACTTCTCCTTGTATCCATGTTCCTTATAAACAATACCATCACCATAGGTATTACCGTAAGGCGTGAAGAAATTAAAATAATGAAGCTTATCGGTGCAACAAATGGCTTCATCAGAGCCCCCTTTATTATAGAGGGTGTACTTATCGGACTGGTGGGTTCGATGATCCCGCTGATACTGCTGTATTATCTCTATGATATAGTTATCAATTATATTGCGGGTAAATTCTCTATCATAAACAATCTGTTTGACTTCCTTGAGCCTATGGATATGTTCAAGGTTCTTATACCGATAACCCTTGCAATAGGTGTGGGAATCGGTTTCTTCGGAAGTATGATAACTACGAGAAAACACTTAAAAGTATAAATTATAGTTAAAGGAAAGTATTCGGAAGTATGAAAAACAAAGAGACGATCAGTTATTTAATACTTACCGCAGGGATAGCATTTATTATGCTGTTCGCTTTTCGTATGTCCGGATACAGGGAAAACGTCTCAGTTGTTCAAGCTGATGAGGAAACCGGATCAATGACGGGTGAAACGGCCAGTGCCTCTGATGCAGAGGGAACTGACAGTACTCAGAATTCCGGAACTAATAGTAATTCCAATACAAATAACAACAATGGAGTAACTCCGGCAGTGACTCCGAATGCGGCGGCAGACTCCGCAGCAGCAGCTCTGTCAGCTGAGGAGATAGCAAAGCTTACCAGTGATTACAGTGACGCTGTTAAGGAAAAAAATGAGCTTCAGACAAAGCTTAACTCCATTATGGACAGTCAGAATGGATTTATAGCCACATTGAATGATCTGGATGATCTGATAATAGAGTATCAGGACAAGATAGATCAGCTGGAGAAGAGTATATCAGATGCTACAAGTCTTCAGATAGACCTGGGACAGGATCTGGAGAAGGCTCAGATGAGACAGGATGCACAGTACGAGCTGCTAAAAGCACATATCTGTGATGAGTATGAAAATGGTACATATACTTATCTGGATGCGCTTTTTGACGCGACGGACTATACAGATATAGTAAACAGAAATGAGTATATAAAGGCTATAGAAGCATTTGATGAGAGAATGCTTCAGAATTATGTAGAAGCAAGACAGCTTCTTACAGACAAATCTGCGGTGCTTTCAACAGTTGCTTCTGATCAGCTTATTCTGGAAGAGGCATACAGATATGAACAGGATAATCTGCAGATGCTTTCGGATGCAAAGGAAAGACAGATCAATTCATATCAGAATAACATCAACGCATTGCAGAGAGAGGTTGATGCTATTGAAGCAAAGATGAATGCATATATAGCTCAGATAGAAGCAAGCTATAATGTGCAGTATAACTCAAATGGTACAACAAATGGCTCTACAAGCGGAGGCGGACAGGTAGTTTACAATGGAGAGGATTTCCTGTGGCCTATGCCTACAAGTCATACTATTTCCTCGTACTATGGCCCCAGAGTTGCACCTACAGAAGGAGCAACTTCATATCACAGAGGAATAGATATATCCTGTCCTATGAGTAGTGAGGTTGTGGCAGCAGCGGCAGGAACCGTTATCTATACAGGTTATCTGGGTAACGGTGGTAACTGTGTCATCGTTGATCACGGTGGCGGTCTTTCAACCTGTTATTTCCATTTGTCAGGATTCCTGGTAAATGTAGGAGATAATGTTGCAGCCGGTCAGGCGATAGCCCTTTCGGGAAATACAGGAGTTTCAACGGGTCCCCACTTACATTTTGCCGTTCGTGAAAATGGTGAATATGTAAATCCGCTTAAGTACTTCAAGGATATCGAAGATCAGTCGCAGGTTGCTAATACAGAGGGAGAATAATGATAATGAAACTATTTGGATCTAAGAATGGTGCGTTTTGTAAACGCGGGATCAGTGTTGTTCTTGTGTCTATGATGCTGGTTTCCGGATTTTCGGGTTGCGGAAGGAGAGCAGATAATGAGAATTCTTCTGACAGCTCCGGTGCAAGCTCGAGTTCTGCAAGTACGGAGTTTGATCAAGAGGCTCCGGAGGTAAAAGAGAAAACAGAAAAGATAGAGAAGATTATTGATGATAAGTTTTATTTTGATAAGGATGCAAAAAAGCAGGAAGAAAGCTATTATGACGGAATAATGGAAGGGCTGGATGATCCCTATTCCCGTTATTATACAAAAGAAGAATACGACAGAATGAAGGAGGATGATGCCGGTTCATTCAGTGGTATCGGAGCTACGGTTCAACAGGATATTGATTCAAAGCAGGTGTCTATAGTATCACCGATCAAGGACAGCCCTGCTGAAAAGAGTGGTCTTAAGCCGGGAGATATTATCCTTAAAGTAGGAGATACAGAGATTACAAAGGAGATGGATCTCGATTATGTGGTAAGTCTTATCAGAGGAGAAAAGGGTACCACAGTTGTGCTTAAGGTATATCGTGAAAAGGAAAAGAAGGAACTGGAATTCTCAATAGTCAGAGATATTATCAAAACATATACTATTGAAAGTAAGGTGCTTGACAAGAATATAGGATATATATCTGTCAGCCAGTTCATAAATACAACAGAAGCAGACTTCAAAGCTGCTGTTGATGATATGGTAAGTAAAAATGTTGATGGACTCATCCTGGATCTGAGAAGTAATCCGGGTGGTTTTGTTGCGTCTTCAACCTCTATGGCAGATTATCTTATAGAGGATGCTCTTTTAGCAGATGGTGCATCTAAGGAGGGGCTTCTTCTCCAGACAAAGGATAAGGATGATAAGATAGTCGATGAGATATGCTGTAAGGACGGCCATTCTGTGGATATTCCGATGGTAATCCTTGTAGATAAGAACACTGCCAGCTCAGCAGAGATATTTACCGGAATCATGCGTGATTATAAAAAAGCAACGATCATTGGTACAAAGACCTACGGTAAGGGTATTGTTCAGGAGGTCATCCCTCTTGATGACGGCAGTGCGATAAAGATTACCATTTCCGAGTATTATATTCCGAGCGGAGAAACAGTTCATAAGGTTGGTATAGAGCCGGATATTGAGCTTGAATATGAGTATCTTGCCAGTGAAACAGATGCAGAGGAAGAAAGCACGGAATATGATGAGATGAAGGATAATCAGATATTAGAGGCAATAAAGGTGCTTACTGAATAGTTTATCCGGATATTTATATGATAATATGATTGGTATTGTAGTTTGCAGGCAGAGATAGAGATATAGTCAGAAATATTGGCAGTCGGAGTATAGTATGGAGAAAGAATTGATCATAGTCCTTGATTTCGGAGGGCAGTATAATCAGCTGATAGCAAGACGAGTAAGAGAGTGTAATGTATATGCGGAGGTTCATCCGTATACCATACCTCTTGAAGAAATCCGTAAAATGAATCCCAAGGGAATTATTTTTACAGGTGGACCGAACAGTGTATATCTTGAAACTTCTCCAAGCTATACAAAGGAGATATTCGAGTTGGGGGTTCCAATATTGGGTATCTGCTACGGAAACCAGCTGGTTGCACATCTGCTTGGCGGAAAGGTTGCTACCGCTCCTGTAAGCGAGTATGGAAGAACAGAGACTATCATAGATTGTAATGCCGATGGTGCAGAAGCCTCAAAGCTTTTCGAGGGTGTTCCTTCGACTATAAACACATGGATGAGCCATACTGATTATATCTCTGAGGCTCCTGAAGGCTTCAGGGTTACAGCCCATACAAAGGACTGTCCTGTTGCAGCTATGGAAAATATTGAGAAGGGCTTTTATGCAACACAGTTCCATCCTGAGGTTATGCATACAGAGTTCGGTCAGGAGATACTGAAGAACTTTGTTATGAAGGTTTGTCAGTGTAAGGGCGACTGGACTATGGACAGCTTCGTGGATTCGACCATAAAGGCACTGAGAGAGAAGATAGGCGACGGACGTGTGCTCTGTGCACTTTCCGGTGGAGTTGACTCCTCGGTTGCAGCAGTGCTTCTTGCAAAGGCAGTCGGAAAGCAGCTTACATGCGTATTTGTAGATCACGGTCTTCTCAGAAAGAATGAGGGAGACGAGGTTGAGTCGATATTCGGACCGACCGGAAATTATGAGCTGAACTTTATAAGAGTAAATGCTCAGGAACGTTTCTATCTGAAGCTTGCAGGTGAGACTGATCCGGAGAGAAAGAGACATATTATCGGAGAAGAGTTTATCCGAGTATTTGAGGAAGAGGCGAAGAAAATCGGTGCCGTTGACTTCCTTGCCCAGGGAACTATCTATCCCGATGTTATAGAATCAGGACTTGGTGATTCTGCAGTTATCAAGTCACACCATAACGTTGGCGGACTTCCTGATTTTGTAGATTTCAAAGAGATTGTAGAGCCCCTTCGTATGCTTTTCAAGGATGAGGTTCGTAAGTGCGGACTTGAGCTTGGCATACCGGAGTATCTCGTTATGCGTCAGCCATTCCCGGGACCGGGACTTGGTGTTCGTATTATAGACGATATAACGGCAGAGAAGGTACGTATCGTACAGGATGCAGATGCCATCTACAGAGAAGAGGTAGATGCTGCAGTTAAGCGTGGTGAGATTAAGAATCCGCCTAACCAGTACTTTGCGGCGCTTTCAAACATGCGTTCCGTCGGAGTTATGGGCGATTTCAGAACATTTGATTATGCAGTAGTGCTTCGTGCAGTCAACACATCCGACTTCATGACAGCGGATTGCTGTGACATACCATTTGAAGTGCTTCAGAGATGTATGACAAGAATAATCAATGAGGTGAAGGGCGTGAACCGCGTGATGTATGATCTCACGAGTAAGCCGCCTGGAACGATAGAACTCCTATAATGTACACAAGCTCAGAAATGGCTATAATAGGCCGTTTCTGAGCTTTCTTTATGCCTAGTGACAATAAAATGACAATATAATTTGCGATTTTTTAAATGATTATAAATGTATTTTTATTCTGTGGTAAATATCAAGCCCTGTCTTCTGACCGTATTTTGAAATGATTTCTCGATATATTATCTGTTTTCGATTTGTTTCTTCGAAATGCTTACTAACAATAGATGCCACTGAGTTATATATTCCTGCTGGATAATTTCCTCTTTTTAGAGCCTGCTGTATGGCAGTCTTTAAGACCCCTATATCTTCATTTTCAGTCGTATGGGGATTATGTGTTTCAATAGTCTTGTTATATTTTTCAACAATTGGTTTAATAAGATTATATATTTCCGAATATAGAGAATAGGTGTTCCTAAGCTCATTATGTATTGCATTGAGTGGCTTATCATCGTCTATATGTTTTAGTACTATAGATGCAACTTCATTTGGAGTTTTTCCTGTATATATTTTGCTGATTGCGTGTTGAATATCTATATTTAGTTGTGATTTTTTGTTAGAGGATTTTCCGGATTTTTGAGTTATTTTCTGGGTTTTATTATTCGTTTGTTGTACAGTTCTATTATTTGTAGCAGAAGGCAATGTATCACATCTACTAATGCTAATTCCAAATTCGTTTTTCCAATAATCTACAATATTATTATAATCTTTATCTTTACTGATAATACTATATGAGATGTCTTCTGTCAGATGTTTACCAATCAAAAATCCGAGAAATGAAACAAGGTGCATATCAAGTGATTGCTCACCGGAAGGAACAGAGATTAGCTCATATTCACAATTGGATTTTTTTAATCCACTAACAGTTGAAGTTGATAGCTTATCATTTTCGTTCGTATAAAAAATATATATGCTATCATTTTTGTTTAGTGACTCTGGATTATTAATTCCAGAATCATGAACATTTTCAAAATCAACTAAATATATTTTTTTATTTTTTGACATTCTCTATTCCTTGATATTATTCCGTTCTTTATGATATTTGTTATAAAATAATAGCTGCTCATGTGTTAATCCATTTGGTGGTTTGTTGTTCTTTGTTTTTTTTACTATATACTATCCCAAGTTGCTTTGTCAATTGCTCCCAGATTAGGGGCTCTAACAATAGTATTATTAATCATAACAATGGGTTTCCTATCTGAAGGACCATCCCCGGAAAATGGAGAGTTGCCACTATTGTAAGATTTTAAATTATTATCTGCGTCTGTATTTCGTATTCTAAGAACGACTTCATCCTTTACTATTTCAGGGACAAGGCCATATAGTGTTTTCGTTTCGAGCAGGATATGTATTGCCTCCATATCTGAATCAATTTCGGTATTTGCAAGAATATAGTGGAAAGAAAAGAGAAACTTATTGAAAATGGTTACGATGAAGGTGAAACGATTGCAATATTTGTTCTGCGTGATATTCAATCATATAAGGTAACACTTGGGGAATATTTCAATCTGACACTGGATGAAAGAGCCGCACTTTGGGCTATAACAACTGTAGATAAAAAACTAGGATTTGAGGCATACAGAAAGCTGGTAACTGCTGCAGGTGTTAAGTGGTCTATTCCGGATATGCATGAGGAGTTTCAGAAACACTATAATAGATGCATGGAACTCAAGAAAGAGCCTATTGAAAAGATATATATTAGAGAGATTAAAGTTCAAGATTAATGAGGCTGTCAAAGAAATGGTTAGAAATAGGCATCCGTATATACGCTAAAAATGGCAAATGGGCCGTATTTACGGTATAAATGCGGCCCATTTTTTGCTATAATATGTATTTGGGAAAGTCTATCCAAGATAAGGATAAAATAGTATAAAAACGGAGAAAAAACAATGGCAGATACAAAGAAAGAACAGGAACGTGATGAGCTTCATAGAGCTATTTGGGCGATAGCTGATGACCTAAGAGGAAGCGTAGACGGATGGGATTTCAAGTCGTACATCTTAGGCTTCATGTTCTATAGATATATATCAGAGAATCTCACTACAAAGATAAATAAGGATGAGTGGGATGCTGGTGACTTAGATTTTGATTATGCAAAGCTGAGTGATGAAGATGCAGAGGTGGCAAGAGAAGATATGGTACAGACAAAGGGATTCTTTATTCTTCCGTCTGAACTTTTCTGTAATGTGAGAAAAGCAGCCAAGGATCCGGAAGCCACATTCAAGAACAAAGATGGTAACGTCCGTAGCGTTGTGGAGAATCTTAATGAGAAGCTGGAAATGGTATTCCAGAACATAGAGAATTCTGCAAATGGAAGCGAGAGCGAGGATGACTTTAATGGCCTCTTCGATGACATAGATGTAAACAGTAATAAATTGGGAGCGACTGTTGCCAAGAGAAATGATAAGTTGGTCAAGCTTCTTGATGGTATCGGAGAAATGAAACTTGGTGACTTCCAGGAGAATACCATCGATGCCTTTGGTGATGCATATGAGTATCTCATGGGTATGTATGCTTCAAATGCAGGTAAGTCCGGTGGCGAATATTATACACCACAAGAGGTATCAGAGCTTCTTACCAGACTTGCGGTTGCCGGAAAGTCTGAAATTAATAAGGTATATGATCCCGCTTGTGGATCTGGATCACTCCTTCTTAAAGCTGCGAAGATACTCGGAAAGGAACATGTAAGACAGGGCTTTTTTGGTCAGGAGATAAATCTAACTACATATAACCTCTGTCGTATAAATATGTTCCTGCATGATATAGACTTCGATAAGTTTGATATAGCAAATGAGGATACGCTGGTTTCACCACAGCATTGGGATGATGAACCTTTTGAAGCAATCGTATCGAATCCGCCTTATAGTATCAAATGGGAGGGTGATGACAATCCTGTACTCATAAATGATCCGAGATTTTCACCAGCAGGAGTACTTGCACCTAAGTCAAAGGCAGATATGGCATTTATTATGCATTCACTTGCATGGCTTGCAACAAATGGTACCGCTGCTATCGTATGCTTCCCTGGAATTATGTATCGCGGTGGAGCGGAGAAGAAGATTCGTCAGTATCTGATAGATAATAACTATGTTGATACTATCATTCAGCTTCCGGCAAATCTGTTCTTCGGAACATCTATTGCGACTTGTATTATGGTTCTTAAGAAGTCAAAGAATGAGAATAAGACTCTTTTCATAGATGCCACTAACGAGTGTGTAAAGGTCACAAATAACAATAAGCTGACACTTGAAAACATTCAAAAGATAGTTGATACATTTATGGCAAAAGAGGACGAAGTGCAGTACTTCTCCAGACTTGTTCCAAACAGTGAAATAGCTGAGCAAGATTATAACTTATCTGTCAGCACATATGTTGAACCGGAAGATACAAGAGAAAAGATAGATATTAAAGTTCTGAATGCTGAGATCAAAGAGATAGTAGCAAGAGAACAGGTTCTTAGAGATGAGATAGATAAGATAATAGCTGAAATTGAAGAGGGAAACGATGAGTAAACTTGATGAGTTGATAAAAGAATACTGTCCGGATGGGGTGGATTATAAGACTATAGATTCATTATCCAATGTGTTAAGAGGTAAAAGACTAACAAAAAAAGAGTTAGTAGATAATGGTATATATCCTGTGTATCATGGAGGGCTTGATCCGTTAGGCTATTATAATTATTGTAATAGAACTGCTAATACAGTAATGATTATAAATGTTGGCGCCTCAGCTGGAACTATAGGATGGTGTGACTCTGAGTTCTGGTCTTCAGATGGTTGTTTTTGTATTGATAATTGCAATACTCTTGATAACAGATTTATTTATCATTATCTAAAAAACAATGAAAGATATTTTGTGTCTAAGGTGAGAAAGGCTGGAATACCAACTTTAGATAATTATATTGTTGAGTCTTTTAAGCTTCCTGTACCTCCACTGGAGGTACAACGTGAAATAGTCCGCGTGCTGGACAAGTTTACGTTACTTACAGCCGAGCTTACAGCCGAGCTTACAGCTCGTAAGAAACAGTATGAATACTATAGAAATGACTTGCTGTCATTTGAAACCAAGGTGGATAGAATACCATTAGGTGATTTATTTGATTTTCGAAATGGTCTAAGTAAAGGAAAAGATTTCTTTGGGCGAGGCATTCCATTTATTCGATATACGGATGTATATAATAATCGTTTCTTAAGAAAAGGTGATATTACTGCTTTAGTTGATTGTACAGCTGATGAAATAAAAAAGCTAAATGTAAAAAGAGGAGATGTTCTTTTTACAAGGACTTCTGAAACAGCAGAAGATGTAGGGTGGTCATCTGTACTGTTAGATAATCTGAATGAATGCGTTTTCAATGGCTTTACAATAAAAGCTACTCCTAAAACGAATAAATTATTACCAGAATATTGTTCATATTGTTTTTCTACTGATGAATTCAGAAAGTATGTTACAAAAAACTGTGCATTTACGACAAGAGCTTCATTGACAGGAGAAACATTGTCAAAATATAAATTGGCTGTACCATCAATTGAAGTACAGAAAAAAATAGCAGAGGTTTTAGATAACTTTGAAGCGATATGTTCTAATTTGAATATCGGTCTTCCTGCTGAGATAGAAGCGAGACAAAAACAATATGAATTCTATCGTGATCAGTTGTTGACATTTGTTGAGAAGGGCGAAACAATCCTCACAGAGCAGAGCAGAGCAGAGCAGAGCAGAGCAGAGCAGAGCAGGCCTAATTAAGCTCCTGCAGTATGTATTTGGATATGCTTTTATAAAGTTGTCAGATATTGCATCGGTAACAAGAGGTGGCAATTTTCAAAAGAAAGATTTTGTTGAAATAGGGTATCCTTGTATTCATTATGGTCAGATGTATACACATTTTGGGATTGCTACATCGGGAGTAATAAAGTATTTGAATAAGGATGTGTATGATAAGTCCAAGCATGCAGTGCAAAATGATATAGTTATGGCTGTTACAAGTGAGAATGTGGAGGATGTATGTTCTTGTACTGCTTGGATTGGGGAAGAAGATATAGCCGTTAGTGGGCATACTGCTATAATACATCATAACCAGAATGCAAAATATCTAAGCTATTATTTTCATACTGAACATTTTTATAAGCAAAAACAGAAATTGGCCCATGGAACTAAAGTGATAGAGGTAACACCAGATAAGTTGTTAGATATAATTGTTCCTTTGCCGACAATGGAGAAGCAATGTGAGATAGCTGATATGTTAGATAGATTTGATGGCTATTGTAATGACATTTCCGAGGGGCTTCCTGCAGAAATAGAAGCTCGTCAGAAACAATATGAATATTACAGAGATAAGCTATTAACCTTCAAGGAGAAAGTGGTATGACATTGCAAAATCAATTGTCCAATTGTCGATTGGACAATTGATACCTGATGGAAGAGGTGATTTATGGACGAGATAATACTATATGATGATGAATATAAGAGTTGGATTAAGGATATAAGTAAACGTTATAAGGCTTGTCAGATAAAAGCTGCAGTTTCAGTTAATAGCGAAGTGATTGCATTTTACTGGTCATTAGGACGAGATATTGTTCAACGTGAAGCTGAAAAGAAATATGGTAGTAAGTTTTATGTGACTCTAAGCAATGATTTAAAGAGTTTGAATCCAGGTGTTCAAGGATTTGCAAGTACAAATCTTCGTTATATGGTGAAGTTTTATACATTATATTCTGATGTAAATCTCCCACAAGCTGTGGGAAAATCTGATTATCCAAATCTCCCACAACTTGTGGGAGATTTGGATGAGTCAGAATTGTTTGCAGTTCCATGGGGACATCATAGAACAATTATAGATAAGTGTAAAACTGATAGAAACAAGGCGATATTCTTTGTAAGAAAAATAATTCAGAACAATTGGTCAAGGGCGGTTTTGGAAAACTTTCTAGATACTGATTTGTATGATAGACAGGGTAAGGCTATATCGAATTTTGCTAATTCTTTACCTGCGCCTCAGAGTAATCTTGCACAAGAAATGACAAAAGATCCATATAATTTCGATTTCCTTACTATTCGAGAGGATTATAACGAGAAACAATTAAAAGATGCACTTGTTGAAAATGTTATTAAGTTTTTGATGGAATTAGGAAAAGGATTCGCATTTGTCGGAAGAGAATATCCTTTGCCGATTGAGGGGACAGAAGAATATATCGATTTACTATTCTATCATCTTTGGCTTCATTGCTATGTAGTTGTTGAGGTTAAGGTGAAGGCCTTCAATACGAGGGATATAGGACAGACTGCTACATATGTTGCCATTGCTGACGATTTAATAAGAAAAGAAGGGGATAATAAAACGATAGGTCTTATTATTTGCAAAAGTAAAAATGATGTTTTGGCAAAGTATGCAGTTGGAACTTCTAATGAACCTATCGGTATATCAGAATATGAATTATCTAATTTGCTTCCTACTCCGGAGGAAATAGAGCAGAAACTTATGGATGTAGATACAAATGATGATTCAGAGTAATAGTAGAATTTCTGGTATCTTTTGATTATCTTTTGAAATCAAGTGAAATGGGATGCGTACCAAATCTCCCACAACTTGTGGGTGATTTGTGTTAAGGTAAAGAAAAACTAAATGCGCCACAACCTGTGGCACGAATACCGGAAAGAGATTACCTTCCAAATAAAAGGATAAAAATATGGACAGTACATACAACATAGTCCTCTCCACCAGCGAGAGTACGGTAGTAACTGAATATGTTCCGGAGAAGAAACGGTCAGATGCATATCAGAGCGAAGCTGCTCTTGAGGATGCGTTTATTAAGCTGCTTTCTGAGCAGGGCTATGAATACCTGCAGATACATGATACTGATGCACTGGTAAATAATCTTAGAACTCAGCTTGAGAAGTTGAATAAGTATACATTTACGGATAAAGAGTGGGATGTATTTTATAAGACGAAGATTTCTAATCCTAATGAGTCCATAGTTGATAAGTCTCGAAAGATTCAGGAGGACTTTGTTCAGAACCTTACTCGTGAAGATGGTTCAACTATGAATATCACTCTTATCGACAAGAAGAATATTCATGAGAATTCGCTGCAGGTAATCAATCAGTATGTGGTGGATGCTGAGAAGGATGGAGCAAAATACGATAACAGATATGATGTCACTATCCTTGTTAATGGTCTTCCTCTTGTTCATGTTGAGTTAAAGAGGCGAGGAGTTCCGATTAAGGAAGCATTTAACCAGATTAACAGATATCAGAGAGAAAGCTTTTGGGCGGGCTCAGGCCTTTATGAATATGTTCAGATATTTGTTATTTCAAATGGTACGACTACAAAGTACTATTCCAACACAACAAGAGATGGTGCAATTAAAGAGAATAGTTCCGGTACAAAGAACAAGGCCAGGAAGACATCGAACTCATTTGAGTTCACATCTTATTGGGCTGATGGTAATAACAGAGTAATATCTGATCTTGTTGATTTCACGAAAACATTTTTTGCAAAGCATACTATACTGAATATCCTTACGAGGTACTGTATCTTTACTTCGGAGAATATCCTTCTAGTTATGCGTCCTTATCAGATAGTGGCAACGGAGAGAATATTAAATAGAATTCAGATATCCTCAAATTATAAGAAGATGGGAACTCTGGATGCAGGTGGTTATATATGGCATACAACCGGATCTGGAAAGACGCTTACCTCATTTAAGACTGCAAGACTTGCTTCGCAGCTGGATTATATAGATAAGGTTCTCTTCGTGGTTGATAGAAAAGACTTGGATTATCAAACCATGAAGGAATACGACAGATTTGAGAAAGGTGCTGCCAACAGTAACAAGAGCACGCGTATCCTTCAGAATCAGCTTGAGGATATAGATGAAAAGGGCAGACCTCACGAATATAAGATTATTATTACAACAATTCAGAAACTGGGAGAGTTTGTTAAGAAGAACAAGAGCCATCCTGCATATAATAAACATTTGGTGCTGATATTTGATGAGTGCCACAGATCACAGTTTGGAGAGTTACATACACAGATAGTAAAGCGTTTTAAGAACTATCATATATTTGGATTTACAGGCACACCGATATTTGCAGATAATGCAAGTACAAGTGGTAGAGCGGATCTTAAGACAACCGGACAGGCATTCGGTGATAAATTGCATACTTATACTATAGTAGATGCCATCAATGATGGAAATGTCCTTCCGTTTAGAATTGACTATGTAAATACTCTTAGTCTGAAGGATACTGTTACGGATAAAAAGGTTGAGGCAATCAATCAGGAAGAAGTTTTGAATAGTGGCGTCAGAGTAGCAGAGATAGTAGATTACATACTTACACATTTTGATCAGAAGACAAAGAGGAATAGTTTCTATGATTTGAAAGGTCAGAGGGTAAATGGATTCAATTCCATGCTTGCTGTAAGCAGTATTCCTATGGCAAAGAAATACTATCTGGAGTTTAAGAAGCAGATGGAACAGAAGGGGAAGAGACTTTCTGTTGCAACAATATTTTCGTTTGCTCCAAATGAAGAGGATCCGTTATCTGGAATATTATCCGAAGAAGAGTTTGATACAGAAGGCCTTGATGTAAGCTCAAGAGAGTTTCTTGATTCCTGTATCGAGGATTATAACAAGATGTTCAATACAAACTATGATTCATCATCCAAGGGCTTCCAGAATTATTATAAGGACCTTTCTCAGAAGGTTAAGGATAGAGAGGTTGATCTACTCATAGTAGTAAATATGTTCCTTACCGGTTTTGATGCAACCACTCTTAATACTTTGTGGGTGGATAAGAATCTTAAGCAGCATGGACTGATTCAGGCATTTTCAAGAACTAATCGTATCCTTAATTCTGTAAAGACTTATGGAAATATTATATGTTTCCGAGATCTGCAGAAGGAGACAAACGATGCAATAGCTCTCTTTGGTGATAAGAATGCATCTGGAACTGTTCTTCTGAAATCATACAATGATTATTACTACGGATACATTGATGATAAGGGTAAAAGACAAAAAGGCTATGAGGAAAGAATAGCGGAACTGATTCAGAAATATCCTCTGGGTGAAGACTTGCATGGTACATATTTATTGGGAGAGAAAGCAAAGAAGGATTTCGTTGTTCTCTTCAGTAGCATATTACGTCTGAGGAATATTCTGTCTGCATTTGATCAGTTTGCAGGAAATGAAATACTTTCCGAAAGAGATTTCCAGGATTATACCGGATATTATACCGATGTATATGAAGAAATAAAACCGAAGCCGGGAGATAAAGAAAGTATTATCCATGATGTTGTTTTTGAGATGGAACTTGTTAAGCAAGTTGAGGTAAATATAGATTACATTCTCATGCTTGTAGCAAAGTATCATGATTCAAATTGTCAGGATAAGGAGATCCTGGTATCTATTGATAAAGCAATAAAATCAAGCTTGGAGCTTCGATCTAAGAAGGAACTTATTGAGAAGTTTATCGAGCGTGTAAATGCTGATACAAATGTAGATACAGATTGGAAAGACTTTGTAGACAAGCAAAAGAATATAGATCTGAATCTCATCATTACAGAACAGAGACTTAAAGCTACAGAAACAAAGAAGTTCATGAAGAATGCATTCCGTGACGGAGTTCTTAGGACAACTGGAAATGATATCGATGAGATACTTCCCGCTGTATCGAGATTTGGCGGTGGTGGAAATAGGAAGCAGGTCAAGGCAACTGTTATAGAAAAATTAAAAGAATACTTTGATAAGTATTATGGACTGATAACAGATGATATGTCTTTCGATACTAAGTACGAGTACAATGCTGGTGATATGGGACTTATGATGGTAGCGGAAGAAAAAAAGTGGAATACGAAAAAGTAAGATATATGAGTCAAATGTGCATGCAATAGTTAGACAGAGAAACGGAGAGTACTATGTTTTTCCGCTTTTGGGTTTTCAAAGGCAGTTATCATATTATTACAGGAGGATGAAGCTGATATGACAGGAAACATGGAACTTATGTTTGAAGATATAATGTGTGCTGGCAATTATTGAAATGAGAGGAGTATAAAATGAATTATAATGATATATATGATGGATTTATAGAGCTATTTCCTGAGGATAAAGCAATATTCAAAGAATTATCATCTAAAAATGGAGCATATAAAGAAGATGGTATGCATATTGTATTTGGAATGGTTGTTGTTCCTTATATAATAAGTATTGTTAATAATGATTCTGAAAAAGCACAAAAAGCATTTGATTATATAGAAATAATGGAAACTTCTGGAAATCCAAATATTGCAGAGGTTGTGGAATTTACCATTCTAGAAAGCCTCCTTGATTCTGATGACAAACAAAATCTTCTTGGTGAGTGCATAAAATATATGGGAAAAGAAACAAAAGCTGCCTTCGATGATATCAGTGGTTGGTTTCACTCTTAATAGGACGCAGTACTATTTTGTATGAGAATCTGAAAGAGGAAATAGGTAAGCTTTTGGGATGTTATTCATGAAAATATATATCTATCCTGGAAGAGTTTTATTAGATTAAGATACGGAGATGATATGATGAAAACATACAGAGAAGTATTATGCCCGGATTGTCATAGAAAGTATATGACGTATGTATATTCCGATGAATATGATGTTGTTATAGAGTTAGAGAGTGGAAGTCTATATGGCTGGTCCGATAGTTGTCCGAAATGTGGTAACAATTTATTTGTTGAAGACAATGTGTTAGAAGGGAAAAGAATGGAAGACTTTCCTGAAAATATAGTTCATCAGAGATTTATATTAAGATAATTGGGAAATGCAGTGTGACTTCTTCTAATTTGCTTTTCGATGTAAAGGAGAGTAAAAGTGTAATATGGAATATACTTGTGATGAATGCTATGCATTGAGACAACCTCATATTTGTATTTGTATGAACTGTGGTAAGAAAACATTGGTATCAGTAGTGGAAGGAATTAGCGCAGTTTCTAGATGTACCAATTGTGGATGGGGATGTGTCAGTGCGGGTGGTTATCCTCCTTCCTGTCATGAAGATGATAGATTATATGCTCTAATAGTACATAAACCTGAAGACAAAAAGAAAATGGTTAAATTAGCTGATTTATTATCAGTTAGAGTATTGGATTTAATAAAAGAGTTTCAGGACGATATAATTGAGCGTAGATATCATGTGTTGGAATGTCTGACAAGATATGAGCAGCTAAAGGAATTAGACATTAAATGTGAGATAGATCAAGCCATAGTTCGGAATTTTAAAAGAATAATGGGATGTGAATATGTTGGAAGACTTGATATAAAGACTGGAGCTATAATACTTCCAAACCACTCGAACCATGAACAATGAAGATTTTCAGCCTCTGGTGACAATAAAATGACAATATAAATCCTGAAAACTATATGTAAAATCGATGATTTTATGAAAGGAAGAAATAGAACAGTGATAAAACATAAGGATATACACTACATAACACATTGGAGCTCTGGAACTCCTATGATTTTCTGCAGAAAATGGTTCCGGATTCTTCCATTGTTGTACGTGTGATATGCCTGATTATTGGCATTGTTGTTATTTGTTTTGGCGCATCTCTTTATATGGCAGCTGATCTGGGGTATCCACTTATGATACGGTAGCAATAGTGATGGCCAATAAAATGCTTGACAGATGCCAATAAAGTGCTTGACAGTCGATATTGGATTGTGGTATTCTATTCGCACGGTTAATTTTATAAAAATCAAATGCGTTGATGGGGAATAGTAAGTGTAGAGGATGCCTGCTGCAAACGTGGTGATGCAGCGAAGAGAACTGTCGGGTGGTGCAAGACAGAGGATAATCACACCGAACTCGCCCTTGAGCAGATCGGGTGAAATAACAGTAGTCCGATTCGGAGCCCTACCGTTACAGAGGGAAGATATGAGTACTGTATGATCAGTTCCGTGTCGATGAGTGCGTGTGATGATAATTCACACGAAGTAGAGTGGTACCGCGTGATTCACGTCTCTACAAACTGTAGGTTTGTGGAGACGTTTTATTTTTTTCTACTGTGTTATATTATTTTTAGAGGAGAAGTCAAATGAGAACAATTGATTATTCAGACAAGACGTTGAAGAATTCGCGTATCGGGCTTAGCTTTCGTGAGAAAGTTGAGATTGCAAAGTATCTTGATCGCTTAGAAATCGAAGCTATTGAGTTACCGGTAATAGAAAATCTACAGGTTGACAGTCTGTTGGTTAAGTCCATTGCAGCAGCTCTCTCTAATGCTGTTCTTGCTATAGATGTTGGCTGGACAGAAGAAGGAATAGATATTGCGTGGGCTGCAATAGAGAATGCTCTGAAAAAGCGCCTGCAGGTCGTTATTCCCATAAGTGTAGTGCAGATGGAATATAAGGTTCATAAGAAGCCGCCTGTAGTTCTTACATTAATAGATACTCTTGTAAAGAAATGCAGGACTCTGTGTGATGATGTGGAATTTGTGGCAGAAGATGCGACAAGAGCTGAAAGAGATTATCTGAAGGAAGCAATAGAGACTGCAATCAATGCCGGTGCAACCAAGATTACAGTAAATGATAATGAGGGTATCATGATGCCTCCGGAATCAGCTGAATTTATCGGATATGTTAAGGAAATCATAGACGGAAGAGCTGTTTTGGGAGCCGGAACATCCAATTCACTTGGTATGGCTGATATATGTGCTGTAGAGTCTGTAATTGCAGGAGCTGACAGACTGAGCGTTGCAGTTTACGGTGATTCGGCAGATATTCAGGGAGTTACAAGGATACTTCTTGCATGCTCTGAAAAATGTGGCGCAGAGCCAAATGTAAAAAATACAGAGCTGCAGCGTAATTGTGACTTTATCTGTCGCATGAACGATACAGAATATGATAAAAGAACTCCATTTGATGCCGGAGTAAGAGATAAGGATGATTTTAATATCGGAGAACTTGGAGTAGGTGACAACATAAGTGTTGTATCCGCGGCAGTGAATAAGCTTGGTTATGACCTGTCTGAGGAAGATATGAAGAATGTCTACGAGAAGGTAAACAGAGAGGCAGCAAAGAAGAATATAACAGCAAGAGATCTTGATGCTATAGTTGCCAGCACTGCACTTCAGGTACCACCGACATATGAGCTTGTAAGCTATGTAATTAATTCGGGAAATATAATATCTGCAACAGCCAATATTTCACTGAAGTATAATGGTGAAGTTTTATCGGGAGTGAGCATAGGAGACGGACCGATAGATGCTGCATTTCTTGCAATGGAAGGAATCATCGGACATCATTATGAACTGGATGATTTTCAGATAGATGCTGTAACTGAAGGCAGAGAAGCATTAGGTGAAGCGCTGATACGTCTTCGCGCTGATAACGGAAGATTATATTCGGGAAGAGGAATATCAACGGATATAATCGGAGCAAGTATCAGAGGATATATTAATGCACTCAACAAGATCGTATATGAGCAATAGTTACTATTCACGGTTCATGAGATAAATAACAAAACAGACTGCTTGCAGGCATGTTTTGGTTGTTTATCTCATGATACCTGTGTTTTGAGGACCGTGAATAGAAAAAAGTAATTAAGATTCGGAGGTAATATATGAGACTTTCATTTTCCACGCACGGATGGTGCGATAAAGAGTGGGATCTTCTGGTTGAGTCTACTGCAATAAATGGCCTGTCAGGAATTGAAATAGCAAGTGAACAGTGTGACGTTTATTCAAAAGACGGAGGTCCCTTCCATAAATATAATATCACTGCAACTATCAGAAATTTAAGAGATAAGGGAGTTGCTGTGTCAGTGCTTAACGCAGGCTGCGATATAGCATCAGCTGCCCTTGCGGTAAAGGCAGAGGAGGAAATCCTTTCCAGGATAAAGCTTGCACAGTCCCTTTCAGTAAAATATGTAATTTTATTCGGTGCTAAGGGTGGAGATGTAGATGTTTCCAGAGATGTGATAAGTAAGGTTCTTCCCGAAGCAAGAAAAAGGGGAATAACTCTTCTTGTAAAGACCAGCGGAATGTATTCAAATACAGCACTTCTGAAGGAACTGCTTGATGGATTTGCATGTGATGATCTCGGAGCAAGCTGGAACATATATGCTCCGTATCGTGAATACAATGAAGATCCGCAGACAACTATCCAGAATCTCGGTGCATATGTAAGACATGTACATATCCGTGATTCCAAGGAGTCACATGGTGATTTAAAGCATGCACTTGTTGGAGAGGGAGATCTTCCTATACCTGAGATGATGACAGCTCTTGCTTCTATCAATTTTGATGGATTCATGTCACTCAGATGGGATCCTTTATGGATTCCGGGACTTGATGATCTTGATGTTATTCTGACACATTATGCTGCAACAATGAACAGATACGGAAATACTGCCAGAAAAAAATCACATCTTTATGACAACAGAAGCCATACAGGAAATTATATATGGAAGCATGATGACCTGATAGATCTGACCTTCGGTCAGCTGCTTGATAAGGTAGTTGAGGAGTTTCCTGATCAGATAGCATTTAAGTATACAACACTGGATTATACCAAGACCTATAAGCAGTTCAGAGATGATGTTGACAAGTTTGCGAAAACACTTCTTTCACTTGGTGTTCGTCCCGGAAAACAGGTTGCCATATGGGCAACAAATGTCCCACAGTGGTTTATCACCTTCTGGGCTGTTACCAAGATAGGAGCTGTACTTGTTTCAGTAAATACTGCTTACAAGATCCATGAGATAGAATATCTGTTAAAGCAGAGTGATACCCATACACTGGTAATGATAGACGGATGGAGAGATTCGGACTATCTTGCAACCATGAAGGAACTCTGTCCTGAGATGAATGATATAAAGCCGGGTGAGCAGCTTCACTCAAAGAGACTGCCATTCCTTCGTAACATCATCACAGTAGACTGCAGACTTCCGGGTTGTCTGACCTGGGAGGAATCCCTGCTCAGAGCAGACAGTGTTCCAAACGAGGAGCTTCAGAGGTATGCCGCGTCCGTTGATAAAAATGATGTCTGCAATATGCAGTACACCAGTGGTACAACAGGATTCCCTAAGGGTGTAATGCTTACCCATTATAATGTAGTAAATAACGGTAAATATATCGGAGATCATATGGATCTGTCTACTGCTGACCGTATGATGATACAGGTTCCTATGTTCCATTGCTTTGGAATGGTTCTTTCAATGACAGCGGGCATGACTCACGGAGCAACGCTTTATCCGCTTCCGTATTTCTCACCAAAGCCTGCACTTGAATGTGTTCATAAGGAAAGAATAACCACCTTCAACGGCGTTCCGACCATGTTTATAGCAATGAACCAGCACCCTGATTTTGAAAAGACTGATTTTTCATCCATCAGAACCGGTATCATGGCAGGATCTAACTGTCCGGCGGAGCTTATGAAGAAGGTTACCGAGATAATGAATATGAAGGAAATAGTAAGCGTTTACGGCCAGACCGAGTCAAGTCCCGGAGATACCATGAGCAGCTACTATGATCCACTGGATGTTCGTACTGATACGGTAGGTTCTGCATTTGCGAACGTGGAATGCAAGATCGTAGATCCTGAAACAGGAAAGGATTGTCCTGTAGGAGTTGATGGTGAATTCGTTGCAAGAGGCTATAATATCATGAAGGGATATTATAAGATGCCTAAAGCAACGTCAGAAACCATCGATAAGGACGGATGGCTTCATACCGGAGACCTGGCAAGGATGGACGAGAACGGAAATTACTATATCACAGGACGTCTTAAGGATATGATAATCCGCGGTGGTGAGAATATCTATCCTAAGGAAATAGAGGAATTTATCTATACTCATCCGGCAGTTAAGGATGTACAGGTTATCGGAGTTCCGGACAAGAGAATGGGCGAGGAGATAATGGCGTGTATTATCCTCAAAGAGGATGCGACCGTTACTGTTGAGGAAATGAAGGAGTTTATAACAGCCTCTATAGCCCGTCACAAGGTTCCGAGATACATAGAGTTCATGGATGAATTCCCAATGAATGCAGCAGGAAAGATTCTTAAATATAAAATGAGAGATGATGCAGCAAAGCGATTAGGTCTTTGATAAAAAGTATTCAGAATAGAAAGAAGGGAAGATAAATGTCTTTTAATGAATTTAAACCTGGTTCGATGGTAACTATGGATGGAAATGAGGCGGCAGCATTTGTTGCATATCATTTCTCAGAGATAGCAGCAATTTATCCTATAACTCCGTCGAGCCCTATGGCAGAGTATACGGACGAATGGTCCGCAAAAGGAAAACTGAACCGTTACGGTCAGCCTGTAAGTCTTGTTGAAATGCAGTCTGAAGCAGGTGCCATCGGTGCTGTTCACGGAGCTGTAACATCAGGAGCATTTGCTACCAGCTTTACAAGTTCACAGGGTCTTATGCTTATGATTCCTGTGCTTCACAGAATATCAGGAGAGAGACTTCCTGCAGTTCTTCATGTTGCTGCAAGAACAGTAGGAACTCATGGAATGAGTATATTCGGAGATCATTCTGATGTAATGAACTGTCGTCAGACAGGTTTTGCACAGCTCTGTTCATCTTCTGTTCAGGAGGTTATGGACATTGCGGCTGTTGCACATCTTGCATCTGTTAAGTCCAGCATACCATTTATGCATTTCTTTGACGGATTCCGTACCAGTCACGAGCTGGCAAAGGTTGAAGTTATAGATTATGCGAAGCTTGACGAACTTGTGGATGAAGATGCAGTAAGACGTTTCAGAGAAAATGCACTTAATCCTGAGCATCCTATGCTTAGAAATACTGTGCAGAACGGAGATGTATATTTCCAGACAAGAGAAGCAAACAATACGGACTATGCAGAGCTTCCGGATGTTGTTGAGTCTTACCTTAAGGGTGTCTCAAAGATAACAGGAAGAGAGTATCATACATTTAATTATTATGGTGCACCTGATGCAGAAAGAGTAATCGTTGCAATGGGTTCAGTTGCAGGTGCAATATGCGAGACTGTTGATGTACTTAATGCGGCTGGCGAGAAGGTCGGATTTGTGAATGTACATCTGTATCGTCCATTCTCAATCGAACATTTCCTTAAGGCTATGCCTAAGACTGTTAAGAAGATTGCAGTACTTGACCGCTGCAAGGAAATGGGAAGTGCAGGAGAGCCTCTTTTCCAGGATGTCTGCACAGCTTATACAAATAAAAAATCTGATGTTGTAATTGTAGGCGGTAGATATGGTCTTTCATCCAAGGATACAAGACCTGATCAGATACATGCTGTATATAATAATCTGAGTCTGGATGAGCCTAAGAACTCATTTACTATCGGTATTGAGGATGATGTAACTCATCTCAGCCTTCCTGTTGTGAAGGGTTCTATAAAGAGACCAAAGCATATAACAGGATGTAAATTCTGGGGACTCGGAAGTGACGGAACAGTAGGTGCCAACAAGAACTCAGTTGAGATAATCAATTCTGCCACAGATAAATATGCTCAGGCTTATTTTGAATATGATGCCAAGAAGTCATTTGGTGTTACAAAGTCACATCTTAAGTTTTCAGATAAGCCTATCAAGGGAAGTTATCTTGTACGTTCAGCTGATTTTGTTGCATGCTCAAATCAGCAGTTCATACTTGATTATGATATAGTGGAAGATATAAAAGAGGGCGGAAGCTTCCTTCTTAATACAGTATGGACTCCTGAAGAGTTAAATGTGATGCTTCCTGCCAAGGTTCGTCGTTACCTTGCTGAAAAGAAGATAAACTTCTATACCATAGACGCTACAGATATAGCTCTCGAGCTTGAGCTGGGCACACATACAAATGTTATACTTCAGGCAGCATTCTTTGCCATAGCAAATATAATACCAATTGAGGAAGCTGCTGAGTATTTGAAGGAAGCAGTTAAGAAAACATATTTCAAAAAGGGCGAAACAATAGTAGGAAGAAATATCGCGGCTATTGAAAAAGGAATCAGTGGATTCACTAAGGTGGAAGTTCCGGCAGACTGGGCAGATGCTGCAGATGAGGTAACTGAAGAGATTGATGACCGTCCGGATGTTGTTAAAAATATCCTGGAACCACTTAATAAGCAGAAGGGTGATGATCTCCCTGTATCCGCATTTATCGATAGACAGAACGGTGCTATCGAGATGGGACTTACAGCATTTGAGAAGAGAAATATCGCTGTTCAGGTTCCTGCATGGGATCCGACTAAATGTGTACAGTGTAACAGATGTTCGCTTGTTTGCTCACATGCAGTTTTAAGACCATACCTTTTAAATGAGGAGGAAGCCAAGGCTGCACCTCCTGAGGTTGTAATGACTGATGCAAAGGGTAAGGGCGTTGAAGGCATGAAGTATACACTTCAGTGCAGTACCGCAGATTGTACCGGCTGCCAGAGCTGTGTAAATAACTGTCCTACAGGTGCGATTTCCATGCAGCCTGTTCCTGAGGTTGATCTTACTGCTTGGAATTACTGCCTTGGTCTTGATGATAAGCCGGACTTCTTTGATCCGTATTCTGTTAAGGGAAGCCAGTTCAGACGTCCGTTACTCGAGTTCTCTGCTGCATGCGCAGGCTGTGGTGAGACTACATATGCAAAGCTTATGACTCAGCTTTTCGGAGATCGTTGCTACTGGGCAAACGGAACCGGTTGTTCACAGGCTTGGGGAGCACCTATGCCGGGAATTCCATATACAGTTAATAAAAAAGGTCATGGCGTAGCATGGGGCAACAGCTTATTTGAGAATAATGCAGAGTACAGTCTCGGTATGTATCTTTCTGTAAAACAGCAGAGAGAGACTGAGAAGCTTCGTACTGAAAAGCTGCTGGAAGTAACAGGAAATCCTGCACTTAAGGAAGCTGCTGAAAACTGGATCAGTCTCTATGATGATTTTGATGCTTCCGTAAAGGCAAGTGAAGACTATGTTGCTGCTATGGAAGAAGCCCTTGAAAAGGGATGTTCAAAAGAAGAAACTGATGCTATAAATGAGATACTTAAGGCAAAGGATCAGCTTACAAAGAAAACCTTCTGGATGTATGGTGGAGACGGCTGGGCATATGATATAGGCTTCGGAGGTCTTGATCATGTAATAGCATCAGGAGAGGATATAAATGTATTTGTTATAGATACAGAGGTTTATTCCAATACAGGTGGACAGTCAAGTAAGGCTACACCTCTGGGCGCAGTTGCAAAGTTTGCATCCAGTGGTAAGAAATCACCAAAGAAGGATCTTGGCTCAATGCTTATGACCTATGGAGATGTATATGTAGCTCAGGTTGCAATGGGCGCAAGTCCGGAGCAGCTCCTTAAAGCCTTTAAGGAAGCTATGGCTCACAAGGGACCATCTGTAATAGTAGCTTATACACCATGTACTGCACACGGAATGAAGTGTGGTATGGGAGGAGCTCAGCAGGAGATGAAGAGAGCTGTCCAGGCAGGTTACTGGCTGCTTTGGAGATACGATCCGGAAACCGGAGAGATGCATCTTGATTCAAAGGAACCGGATACGCCGCTTGAGGACTTCCTTGATGGTGAGGTTCGTTATAATCTTCTGAAGAGAACATTCCCTGAGAATGCAAAAGAGCTTTTTGCAAAGAGTACAGATAGAGCAAAGGAGAGATACGAGAGATTCCTCGGAATGTCTACGGATCATAAATAAACATGAAAGCATTGGTTATAGGAACAGGAGCAGTGGGCTGTGCAGTTGCTATCGCCACGATTAGTGGTGGAATGGAAACTGCAGTTCTGGCCAGAAGCGAAACAGCCAAGTACCTGCGGGAACATGGTTTAAAACGTACCGGTATTTTCGGAGAGATCACAATTTCTCCGGAGCGATTTACCGTTTACGAAGATTATGATGAAATTCCTTCCGGCTATGATTATGTCATAGTCACGGTCAAATCATTGGCAAATGAGGAAGTGGCCGGAAAACTGAATACGTATTCAGACATACTTGGTCAGACGGGACGAATTGTGATTTTCCAGAACGGATGGGGAAATGACGTTCCATATCTGGAGTATTTCCCGACTCGTCAGGTCTTCAATGCAAGGGTCATCACCGGTTTTGAGAGAACTGCACCGGGTGTCACCAACGTTACTGTACATCTTGCACCGACTTTGCTGGGCTCCCTTCATGGAGATGCAGCGGATGAACTGGAACCGCTGGCTCAGGCAATCGATGATTCCGGTATCCCTTCCCAAGTTTCAGAGGAACTGGAAGAGGCTCTATGGGCAAAAATGCTTTACAACACAACCCTAAACCCATTGGGAGCAATCCTAAACATGAGTTATGGACAGCTTTCGTGTTCGGAGCATTTAGTCAGTATCATGAGCAGATTGATCGAGGAGACATATGAGGTTATTGACGCAGCCGGATACAAGACCTACTGGAAGAATGCTGAAGAGTATAAGGATGTGTTTTATAAAAAGCTGGTACCTGACACCTTTGTGCATCGAGCATCAACGCTGCAAGATATCGAAAAAGGTCAATTGACAGAGATTGACACACTGAATGGATGTATTATACGGCTTGGGGAGAAATACAATGTTCCTACGCCAACACATCAGATGATTGTGCAGTTAATCAAAGGAATTGAGGATATACGCTGCAGAGCTAAGTAATATGAACCTCCCTTTCACATACTCCGCCGGGGTTTATTAGGTTATTGTTAATTAAGCATCAGAACAACAAGTTCGTCATCGTCCTCGAGTACAATCTTATCAGTATTTCCCGGGGAAAGCTGTCCTTCTTCAACACCGAGGAGTACACAGCTGTCAAGGTCATCGTTACTGCTGTCGGTTCTTGCAAATATGTATTCTACTGAATCTCTGACAATACCGATAGGAAGCGCTCTGTGAGCTGTTGCCTCATATATCCATATGATAAGCTCTCTCTTGGATTTAAATGTAAGGTCGTACTTCTTTCCTCCAAAGAAATCCCTTACTGCAACACAGACAAGGTCACTGTCGTTCTGTTCCTCCATATCTACATTTACAGATGAAGAATCTCCGTCAGACGTGATCATATCCTTGATAACATCTATCCTCTTCGGATTTTTACCGAGCTGTGCATAAACATGACCGAGGAATTCATCACTTACGATAATCTGATCCTTGTTCTTACGCTCTATGATACTCTGATTCTGAGAATCAAGGATTTCTACGATAACATCTACATTTTCATTCTGTCTTATGGACTTCTTCAGGTTCGACCAGTACATAAGAGGCTTCTCATCTATATGTACTTCAGAAACCATATCATTTGAAAGGAAAATGATGGAATCTGCTTTATTGGAGGTAAGACTTCCGAGCTCCTCCATAGGATTATAAATATCATTTACTATTACGTAATTGTACTTTTTCGGAAGGAGTATGCTTTCATATACAGGGTTTGAATAAAACTCTTTAAGACTCTCCTCCTCATCAGGAGTTCCGGCAAGAAGAACTACCAGCTGATCATTTTCATATTCTCTCTTGAAGCAGACAAGACTCTCGAGAATGTACGGAAGCTTTCTGTTGATTCCGACTATGATGATATTTGACTTCTCAAAATTGATCTTCGGAACTATTGTCTTATCCGGCAGCTTCTTCTCGAGCTTGAATCTGCCATTTCTCCTTCCGAGTTCTTCTTCATTTTCAGCGACGTAAACTCTCTTATCACCCATGTCACACATAGGAATGACTGAACGATTCTCAAGAAGTTCGTCGTTTATGGTCTTTCCTTCAGGAATATCCTCGATATAAACCTCAACGCCCTTGAAGCTGAAGAGCTGCTTCATAACCGGATTCACGGATGGCATTATGGATGTAACAGCTATCATTTTACCTGTGATCTCATTGAAGTTCACGGAAACAGACATCTGATTCAAGCTTTCTTTATGATAATCGTTGATCATCTTCTCCATATTCTTGCTGCTGGTCTCAACAACGATATTAGTATTGGATTCAGTCTTAAGTGATGAGAAATACCATACGATGAACATGAAAAGCTTTGATACTTCAAAATTCATCTCATCGCCTGAAGCATCCCTTGTCATAACGCGGTCATTCTCAAAGCCCGGTGTCATAAGAAGCACCGTTCTTGCTTTGCTGAGATTAATCTTGTCAAGGTCAAGCTTGGACATAGGATTACCATCTCTTACGATGATATTCTTGAACCTTTTCTTGCTTCCCTCTCTGTCATAGAGACTGTCTATCTCATCCTGGATATGCTGCTTGTTCTCTCTTGCAAGGATGACGATATATGTATTCTTCACATCATCAAATCCGTAATCAAGAATTATGGACGGAACCTTGTTGTTATAATTGAGGATGACTATATGATCCTCAAGATTGAGATATCTCTGATTCTTAGCTGTCTGGTGATAAAACCGACAGTACCACCGGTAAGTGCTATCATACCGAGCAGAACGACTATAGTCGTAATAATCAGCGATATAGGTGTTTCACTGTATATATATTTACCACTCGGATTAACCATAAGCGTAAATGCAAGACGTATCAGTTCACCTATACTGTGGCCTTCGTTTTCAGGAAGAATGGAAATGAGAAGCGCTGAAATCCCTATGAAAACCAGATTGACAACAACGATCATGAAGCATATATGAGAAGTAGGACTGTTTTCTTTGAATACGCTCCATTTGTTTTTGAAATTACCTTTTAACATCATTACCCCCCCCCATCACACTACTAGATTGATCATACTTCCGAAACAGTTATCGTGACTTTTCTGAATTATGGGATTCCATAATGCCTTATCCATAGATGAACCCTTTAATCCCACGGATAAATGTACCAAAAAAAGAGCGATGGTTCAAGTACGAACCACCGCTCCTCACCAACTGCTATTTTAGGGCTTCCCTTTTTTTCGTTAAATCAAATGTCAATAATACCATTAAAAATGAAAATAGATTCATTTTTGTCTTGACAGAGGATAATCCGTTAGATAAAATGAAACAAGATTCATTTTAATGTGAGGTGAATGAGATGCCTAAGGTAACACAGGATTATATTGATAATAAAAAGAAATCAATTGTAGATGCGGCTTACCGGGTATGCCTTCGAAAGCCGGTTGAAATGGTGACTATGATGGATGTGATAGAAGAAACCGGTCTTTCTCAGGGAGGAATCTATAGATTTTATAAGGATTTAGATGAGATACTCAGCGACGTCATCTCCGGGATGCGGATGGATTATAACATCGTTGATGATATGGAGAAGGTCTTTGGAGCGAAGGATGAAATTAGCTTTGAAGAGGGAGTACACAAGATATGTGACTTCCTTGCTGATGTGATGGAGAAGCATCTTATGGATATCCAGAAAATCAATTTTGATCTTACGGTGCTGGCCATCAATGAACCTGAAAGAGCAGAAAAAATAATGGGTGGAATAAAGGGGCAGAGTAGTCTGGGATACCTATCTACTGTGGCACTTTCAAATCTTTTCAAAGAAAGCAAGAAGAGAAAGTATAAGCTCAGGGATAAGCCTGAAAGGATTGCAAGTTTTATTTCGGCCGCTTATACGGGAATAGAAATGAATTGTATCCTTGCAGCCTGCTACAAGACTCCTATGGGATCGGAGTGTAATCCAAGACCGCTGTTTAATACACTTGCGAAGTCAATTATCTATTTGTGTGGAGGTGAAGAATAATGAGAACTGCACCAAAACCAACAGGGAAATATGCGGTGGGAACGACAACATTTACCTCGAGGGAAGAAAGAGAAGAGGTTCTGTATCCCGGGACAAATAGACGGATTTCTGCACGTGTTTATTATCCTGTAGAGAAGGAGTCTGTTAAGGGGATGGAGAAGGCGCAGTACATGTCTCGTGATATGTTTATGGGAGTAAAGAAGGCCTTTAAGATTCCGTTGAATTATGATAAGACAACTGCTGCCGGTGAAAATATAACAGAGGCTTATGAAGAAGCTCCGAGAATCGCGGGAGAGAAATTCCCACTCGTCATTTTTAATCATGGCTATCAGTCCTTCAGAGAGGGAAATTCATTTCTTTGCATAGAGCTTGCTTCTCAAGGATATGTAGTTATGACAGTCGGTCATCCTTGGGAGGGTGTGTGCACGGAATATGATGATGGTGCGCCTATTTTCTTTGATAAGAAGCTTCTGAAACGAGCAAATAGTCCGGTGATTCCGAATCTTCGTGCTCTTAATAAGCTTAGAAAACTAAAGTGCACAGATGCGGAACTGATTAAGGCAATTGATGCGTACCAGGATAGGTTTGGTGTTTTCATGATTGAACGACTTCCTGAATGGGCGAAGGATATCTATACAGCTTTGGACTTGGCTAAAGAAAGAATAGGCGATATGATCGATTTTGATAAAGGTATAGGATTAGCAGGACACTCAATGGGCGGAGCAGTTGCTTATTATCTTTGCATGAAAGATCCACAGTTTACGTGTGGAGTGAACATAGACGCTATGCTCTTTGGAAAGTATCATGATCAGGTTATGGATAAGCCGTTTTTGATGATCAACTGCGAAGAGAATGAGAAGTTTGCAGTAAGAGTCTGCAGCATGCATTCAGCCCCTGCCTATAAGGCGGTATTCCGGGATATGA
>CACZLA010000010.1 GCA_902781895.1 uncultured Lachnospiraceae bacterium | reverse complement strand
AAGGGTTGCCTAGCAATAGGTGGAAACTTAAATACCACACTTCTTAAACGGAGATTCATTTCTCCCAGAAGCCCGTCACTTTAGTGATGGGAGGTTCACGCATCATTATGAAAAATCAGTCGTAAGAGGTAACAGATGGCAGGATTAACCATGCATGAAAACAAACAGGAAACAGAATATGTCATCCTTGTGGCAGTGGACACCGGAGAAACTGATGATTCGGTGGATGTGGAAGCGTCTCTGGATGAACTGGCCGAGCTTGCGGAGACTGCAGGAGCTGAGGTGGTGGGAAGGTTGGTTCAGAAGCTTCCCCATTTTAATTCGAGCACCTATATCGGAAGTGGTAAGCTGGAAGAGCTGGAATATATGATCTACGAGACCGGTGCAACAGGAATCATTACGGATGATGAGTTGTCCCCTGCCCAGATGCATAATCTGGGAACGGCACTTGATATAAAGGTCATGGACAGAACCATGGTAATTCTGGATATATTTGCGGCACATGCGAGAACTGCCGAGGGTAAGCTTCAGGTTGAACTGGCTCAGCTTCAGTACAGGCTGTCAAGACTTACCGGAAAAGGTATCTCCATGTCCAGACTCGGTGGTGGTATCGGAACCAGAGGTCCGGGTGAAAAAAAGCTGGAGCAGGACAGGCGAGTTATCAGGAGTCGTGTTGCACAGCTGAGGCGTGAGCTGAGAGATGTGGTTTCTCATAGAGAGCTGACACGAAAAAACAGAGAGAGCGGAACGGATCCTGTTTTTGCAGTTGTGGGATATACAAATGTCGGAAAGTCGACTCTGCTGAATGCTCTTACAGGGGCGGATATACTTGCAGAGGACAAGCTGTTTGCAACACTTGATACGACGACCAGAGCATTTACCTATAAAAATGAAGGCGGAAAACAGCGTATCCTTCTGACGGATACAGTTGGATTTATCAGAAAGCTTCCGCACAATCTGGTCGACGCCTTCAGGAGTACTCTCGAAGAGGTATGTTACGCGGATTACATTATCCATGTTGTTGATGCATCGAGCCTTAGCAGAGACGATGAGATAAGGATCGTATATGAGACCCTTGATATGCTTGGTGTGGCGGGTAAAAAGATCATTACCCTTTTTAATAAAATGGATAGGATTGAAAATCCAGATGACCGTCTGGGGCTGATAGATAAAAGAGCAGTAAAGACTCTTATGATTTCGGCAAAATTCGGTGACGGTATGGACCGAATACCGGAAGTTATCGATGCAATCCTTCGGGAAGACCGAAAAATGATAGAGGTTGTCCTTTCCTATAAAGATATGTCCCTTCTTTCGGAAATCAAAAGATCCGGAGAGATACTGGAGGAAGAGTATCTGGAGGATGGTGTAAGAATTAAATGCTTTGTTTCTAAGGATATATATGGTAAACTGATTTAATAAAAAATCCGAAGACCTACATGGAGAATTATCATGATTAGAAAACTATTCAAACAAATGGTCATATCTCAGGTTGCATCTGCAATGTCTGTAATGGTATGCATGGTAGTTGACAGCATAATGATAGGAAAGTTTCTCGGAATAGAAGCCATGGCGGCATATGGATATGCCAACCCTGTGCTCCTGTTTTTTGTTGCGTTCGGAAGCCTTCTTTCCACCGGCGTACAGGTTGTATGCAGTAAGGCAATGGGTATTGGAGATGATGAAAAGATTAACAGATGCTTTTCCCTTTCTGTTGTAGTCGGAATGACGTTTTCTTTACTGGGAGTTCTTGCTGTAGTCATATTTATTAATCCTATATGTGAAATGCTGGGAGCTGAGCCGGGAACGGAGGTTTTCAGACTTACAAAGGATTATCTTCTTGGATTTATTATAGGAGCTCCTGCGTTTACGGCAGCTCAGATACTTATTCCGTATCTGCAGATGTCGGGTCAGAGATTACGACTCGTAGCGGCGGTTATTACGATGGCAGTTCTCGATATCGGTCTTGATATCCTGAATGTAACCCTTGTTAAGATGGAAACCTTCGGTATGGGAATGGCATCTACCATCAGCTATTACGGAGCCATAATTATCGGTGTAACCTATTTCTTTAAAAAATCCTGTATTTTCAAATTCAGCTTTAAAAATCTGGGAAATGGTTTGCCAAAGGAAATCTTTCTCGGAGGTTTTCCAACAGTCATAAACCAGGTAAGTATAGTTTTTCTTGTTCTGTTAGTAAACAATGTTATGACTGATATTTCCGGCGAGATTGCGGTTGCGGCATATTCTATCGTAAGTACCATCGCCAATCTGGGATATTGTATAGGAAATGGTATCTCCGAGGTTACACTTATGCTGACGACCATATCCTATAATGAAGAGGATACAAAGTCATTACAGGAAATAATAAAAGAGCAGACACGATCATCCATTGTAATTAATCTACTGGCTATAGGATTACTTGTGATCTTTTCAAAACCGCTGGTTACATTATTTGTTACGAATAACCCGGCAGCCATGGATGATTCACTGATGGGTGTCAGGCTGGTGGCACTTTGTCTTGTTGTTAATTCGATAAATGCAGCATTTAAAAAGTATTATCAGGCTACGGAGAGAGTCCATTTCTCCGAATCAATATCAGTTGCTCAGAATTTTATTTTCCCTGCGACTGTGGCAATTGTCCTGGGACATCTCATAGGAGTAACAGGTGTCTGGTTTTATCCGCTCATTGGTGAGACCTTAACTCTTGTCTATATTACGATCTATGTAAAGATAGTAAGTAAAAAGAAGTTTGCGAGTCTTGAGAGTTATTTATGCCTGCCTGAAGGCTTCGGTGTTCCGCCGGAGGATGCGCTGGAAATCCAGATAACATCATTAGATGATGTTGAGGGTGCTATAGAAAAGGTTCATGAGTTCTGTTCAGAGAGAGGTGAATCTGTTAAAAAGGATATGTACACGGCGCTTTGCATAGAAGAAATGGCATATAATATAGTACAGCACGGATTTGAGGAAGGGCGTGATAATTGTATAGATATTCGTCTTACTGATAAGAGTGATGAGATGCTGATAAGAATCCGTGATAATTGTAAGGGCTTTGATCCGGTGAAATATTTTGAAATACATAAGGTTGATTCCGATGATCCGACGGAGCATATCGGTATACGAATGGTTTTCGAAATGGTGAAGGATGTTAAATACGTTAATTCGCTGGGACTCAATTGTCTGACCCTTACTGTCTAATGATATGAAGGGATAATCGGGTGCCCGTTGATTATATTAAAAACCTTGACATTAACAGGGTGAGATGATATTATGATTTAGCGCTTTTTAATGGCGCAGCTGTTATGATCAGTTTATGCCGATTGATGGCTTAGACTTGGTAGAGATTATTCAGTTAAGGAGATGTACTCAAGTGGCTGAAGAGGTGCCCCTGCTAAGGGTATAGGCCGTTAACGCGGTGCGAGGGTTCAAATCCCTCCATCTCCGTGAAATCCAAGGATATGCTTTACTAACCTTGGTGCCTTGGTTACTTCGTAACCAAGAAATCCTGCACAAATGTGCAGTCTTGATTCTGCTACGCAGAATGCATGCGCCCCATGGCGCAGCATCGATTTGCCAGCAAATCGATATCAATCCTCGATAGCTCAATGGTAGAGCACTCGGCTGTTAACCGAGGGGTTGTTGGTTCGAGCCCAACTCGGGGAGCTTTTAAAGAAAAAGAAATGGTTGTATTTACAACCATTTCTTTTTTTTGAAAAATATAAGACTGCCGATAACAATAAAAAGGCTTAAGACGATAACGGCGGGATAGCCCCAGGTTGATCTTAGTATGGGCATATTCTGGAAGTTCATTCCGTACCATCCCGTAATAAGTGTCAGAGGCATGAAGATGGTTGTAACCACCGTAAGCAGTGTCATGATACGGTTTTGTTTTACATCCATCTGTGTATGATAAAGATCTCGTACCTGCATGGTGTAGTCCTTGAGAGATGTTGCCGTATCATGCAGTCTTGTCATTCTATCGGTAAACAGACCGAAATATCGGACGTTTTCAGGCTTGAAGAAGCTGTTTTCATTTTCCTGTAATTCCTGTCCAAGGTCTATCATCTGCTCATAATGTATTCTAAGATCTCGAATATCACCGCGGATTTCATTAACCCGGCTGAGGTCCGCATCTACGGCGTCTTCGAGGATATCTTCTTCTATGTGGTCCAGTTCTTTTTCATATTTTTCCAGAATATTAAGATCCCGGGCTATTATAAGCTCGAGGAAATCATATAAAAATCGTTCAAGACTGGGCATCTTCCATTTTTTGGAGTTAGAAATGCGTCGGAGCATTCTCTCCACAACCCCTGTGGAATCAATAAATACTATGCCTTTTTCATCAAGGGCGAAGGCATATTTGTAGTCTTTTCCTGTTATATTTCTTCTGCTTGGTATGGAAAATGTACCGGTAAGTGAGTCGAAGTTCACTTCGGCTTGGGTACTGTGAATTTCTTCCTCGTTAATCGTGAGCTCGATATCTATTCCCATATCAAAGATGCTTTGTTCTTTCAGCCACTGTTCGGGAGTAACAACAGCTACATATTGAAGTTCAAAGCTTTTTAATTCTTCAGCACTGCATGGTGTCAGAGCTTCTTTTATTAAATAATACATATTGAGCCTCCCGTTTTTTTATTTGAGTCAAATGGATTTGAAACCATACGACACCTATGTCATTGTAAAATATATCATTTTTCAGGTCAATAAGCTTTTCCTATATATATTTTTTTATATTTAGGTTGACAAAGGGGGTGTAAATGGGTTATATATTTATAGTGCGTTTCGGCGAGTTAGCCAAGTGGTAAGGCGTGGGTCTGCAACACCCTGATCACCAGTTCGAATCTGGTACTCGCCTCTTTAAAGACAATCTTCCTGAGAAGGAAGATTGTTTTTGTTTTATCCATTTGTCATTATAGAATGTGTGGAATGCTTTTTGGGTTTATGAAATATTTTCAGACTGAGGTAGTTTATGAGATGCAGATCGTTGAATGAGTATCTTCGTGAGAGGTTTGGAACGAAGGTTTATAAGATATCAATAAATGCAGGCTTCACATGTCCCAACAGGGATGGAAGTCTGGATACCCGTGGGTGTATATTCTGTTCCGGTTCCGGCTCAGGTGATTTTGCCGAGAGTTCTGAGTATTCCATAACAGAGCAGATAGAACTGGGAAAGAAAAGAGTTGAGGCAAAGATGCCGTCGGGGGGGAAATATATAGCATATTTCCAGGCCTTTACAAATACATATGCTCCGGTTGAAAAACTGAGAAGTCTTTATTCGGAGGCTATAAGTCATCCGGATATCTGTGTTTTATCTATAGCAACAAGACCTGATTGTCTGGGAGATGATGTGCTTGATCTGCTTACGGAAATGAACACTGTTAAGCCTGTCTGGGTTGAGCTGGGCCTGCAGACTATTCATGAGAGGTCTGCCGAATATATCAGGCGTGGGTACAGTCTGGATGTATATGACACCGCGGTGAAAAAGCTCAAGTCCCGCGGTATAGAGACTATCGTTCATGTGATACTCGGGCTTCCCGGTGAATCCCGGGAGGATATGCTGGAAACTGTGAGATATGTCGCTGACAGCGGAGTGGATGGAATAAAGCTGCAGCTGCTTCATGTTTTAAAGGGTACAGATCTGGCGAAGGATTATGAAGCAGGCAGTTTCAAATGTATGACTATGGATGAATACGTAAGTCTGGTACATGATGCCATAGAAATTCTTCCAAAGGAAATGGTGATCCACCGGATGACCGGCGACGGTGATAAAAAAATACTAATAGCACCCTTATGGAGTATGGACAAAAAAAGGGTGCTGAATGAGCTGAAAAAGGCTTTAACGTAATAAATATTATTCATTATGCTATATAAGGTTTCAAAAACTCAAGGAATTCCGGGAAGGATTTCCTCATGCAGTCCATGTCATCGATATCTACTCTGCATTTCAGAATAACGCCGATCAGTACTGCACACATAGCCATACGATGATCGTGGAACGAAGAAAGCACGACCGGATTATCTGGATTCTCATGACCTGAATCATCTTTCCGGTTGTTTTTTTGTGTATTTCCATATACCGTGAGACTGTCATCGGTCTCTTCGGTTCTGATGCCGATGGTGGATAGCTGACTTCTTACTGCCATCACCCTGTCTGATTCTTTTATTCTGAGTCTTGAGATTCCCGTGAAAACGGATTTATCAAAGGTAAATGCAGCGGCCACTGCCATATATGGAGTTATATCCGGAATATCGCTGCAGTCCCATGTTATCGCGCTATTATTATCGGCGTCGTGCATGACATTTATAAAGTCAAGGATGGCTCTGTCACCCTGCTTTGAATCCGGGTTCAGGTTAGTTACTTTAAGATCACTCCATTCCCTGAGGCAAAGGAGAAAAGCACCGTTGCTCCAGTCGCCTTCCACATGAAATTCGGGCAGCATATCTTTATCTAGGCTGCCTTGATTACATGGAGTAGTGTAATAAACATTTCCTTCTCTTTCGGCGGGACATCCGTATTTATTCAGGACATCCTGAGTCAGTTCAATATAGTGGACCGACTTCATTTCTCCTGTAACCGTTACGCGGCATTTTTCATCGAATAGTGTAAGAGCCATCAGAAGTCCGGAGATATACTGGGAGGAAACACTTCCGTCTATCACATATTCGCCGGGAGTCATCTTTCCTGTAACTACAATGTTCCTTGTTGATTCGTCCTTTTCTATGGTTATGCCATGTGGAGCCATAGCATCTGCAAGTTCTTTAACAGGTCTGTCGAAAAGACGTCCCTTTGTCTCGAAAACAAGTTTGGGGGGTTGGGAGGACGTGCCTTGGCTGTTTCCGGTTCCGAGAAGAAAGGCTGCGGCAACAGGGATCATAAATCTCAATGTGGAGCCGCTTTCGTTACAGGGAAATGTAACAACATCCGGTACATCTGAAGAAGTAATACAGTCGTTTATCCCGCGAAGTACTGCACGGGTTGCACGGATATCCTCGTTGTCATTTCCATTTTCCGTAAGAAGTGATCTGTCCCCGCAGATGTATCTTATTATCAGCTCTCGGTGGTAAATGGACTTTGAGGGAGGAGCATCTATAGTAATATCAAATTTTGTATTTCTGAAATCTAAAAGCATTTTGAAGCTAAGCCTTTCTTACTGATTATTTGCAGGTCCTGTTGGATCCTGATAGATCAAAGCAGGATCGTCAATGTACTGGTTTTCTTCTGAAAGAGTCTGTGAATGTGTTTTTCTGTCATCCACAAATGCAACCAGTTCATCATATCTTCCATTGGCGGCGTCTGCTATTTCCTGAGTATAGCCCAGCAGGAAATGTGGTGCCTGGGTATGCATTTCATCAAGTATCTGATTCGCCAGTTCCTCACTTTTTACATCAACGTTATTCATTTTTTTGTTTCTGTCCCACAGCTCCAGTCGGTAGGTTGTTGATGTGCTGGTCTTTATGCCATAGGTTTTATTCTGAGTGACTATCTTTCTCAGATATGCCCAGACAAGCAGGTCGTGAGGCATGATTCCAACCTTTGTTCCCGAAAAGAAGATAGTATAATTATTTCCTATGTAAGCCTTTCCGATCTGCTTTGCGAAGTGCATATCATTTTCAAGAAGATCCATATTAACATTATATTCTTCAGTTGCCTTTTTAAAGGCTTTTTTCGGAGCACCGAGAATATATGAAATGATGAGATAGAAACCGCAGACAACAAGGACTACTCCGATTATCATAAACATGAATACTCTGAAGCCGCCTTCATTTGTTATCAGAGACCACGCAGTAACCATGTGAAATGTATAATATTTAACATGGTATTCTTCAAACTGATCACCGAAAAATTCTATAAAATAGTCTTTCTCTTTGGAATCCATTTCCGTGATATATCCCTTGCCCTTCAGGCTTTTTGAGGATAGTGGGGCTTTTCCATCGAAGAAATCATAGGTTGCGTCGGCTATTTCATCTGCAACATCTGTCTTGTTGTTGTTTACAAAGAAACCATAATATTCACCGTCTTGGTTAATTGCCAGGTAGCTTCTTCCGTCATCATTATAAGCATAATAATCAAAAAGAATGTTGCAGTCGCATGTACACCATTTCCCATCTTCAAATTCCGAGGAGCTTAAACTTGACAGCTTATCCTTACTGTAAAAGAAATATGGAAACAGCTTGGGACAATCGATAAAAAATGCAAGGATACCGATCAGTATCATTCCTATACCTGCACCGATGTGAAATTTAAATGAGTTCTTTTTTATCTCTTTATATATCTTATCCATAGTATCTCCTTCGATTTTAATGACCATATGACATTGTAACAAACAAAAATAAGAATATCCATAAAAATAAAAACGATGATTTAAAATGTGAATCGTGTTAAAATTACAGATAGGGGTTTATTGTTAATGTTTGACTTTATTGAGTGTATCATATAAGGGGGTGTACTATGTTAAAGGAATGGGTTAAGGATGAGAGACCATCCGATGAGGAGCTTTCGGAACGACTGGAAAAAGCGAGAGCTGAACTGGCTGTAAGGCAGATGAAGGTAAAGGAAGCCGGACTTCCTGTGCTTGTTGTTTTCGATGGATGGGGAGCTGCCGGAAAGGGAAGCGTCCTCGGAAGAGTTATTAAAAATATGGATCCGAGATTCTTCAAGTGCGAGACTCTGACGGAGCCTACCAGCGAGGAGACAAGAAGACCTTTCCTCTACAGATATTTTGTCAGGATTCCGAAGGAAGGAAAGTTTTCTTTCTTTGACGGAAGCTGGATGGGTGAGGTTACTCAGCAGTATCTTCTCGGGGAGATAGGTAAAAAGAAGTATAAGGAGCATCTGACAAGTATCAAGCGTTTCGAGAGAACGCTGAATGATAATGGTTATCTGGTGGTAAAGATGTTCTTTCATATAGATGAAAAAACTCAGAAGAAGAGACTTAAGAATCTGGAGAAGAATGCCAGCACAAAATGGAGAGTGTCTGACAAGGATTTGTGGCAGAATCAGCATTATTCCAAGTGCATGGATGTTTATGATGAGTATATTGAGGCAACGAATCAGTTCGTGGCACCCTGGTATTTTATCGATTCATCTGCTAAAAAATGGGCTGAGCTTCAGGTTACTGAGATACTTATTGCCAGCATAGATACTGCACTGGCAAACAGTGAGTCGGAGAAGAAGGCTCCGCTTCTGCAGAATACATTTCCTCTCAGAGATACAAAGAAGCTTGCTGATATAGCTCTCGATAAAACGATAGAGGAAGATGAGTATAAAAAGGAGCTGGATACTCTGCAGAAGAGACTGGGAGAGCTTCATAACGAGCTCTATCATAAGAAGGTTCCCGTTATCATTGCATACGAAGGCTGGGATGCTGCAGGAAAGGGCGGAAATATCAAGCGTATCGCTGCTGCTCTGGATCCGAGAGGCTACGAGGTTCATCCTATCGCAAGTCCTGAGCCGGCCGAGAAGGCAAGGCATTATCTGTGGAGATTCTGGAACAGGCTGCCGAAGGATGGTCATATTGCTATCTTTGACAGAACCTGGTACGGACGTGTTATGGTTGAACGTCTCGAAGGCTTCTGTTCTGAAAATGACTGGCAGAGAGCCTATAATGAGATTAATGAATTTGAGAAGGAGCTGGCTGACTGGGGCGCAGTTGTAATTAAATTCTGGGTTCAGATAGATAAGGATACACAGCTGGCAAGATTTACAGATCGTCAGAATACGCCTGAAAAGCAGTGGAAGATAACAGATGAAGACTGGCGTAACAGAGAAAAATGGGATCTTTACGAAGAAGCTATCGACGAGATGCTTCAGAAGACAAATACCAAATATGCTCCTTGGATAGTACTTGAATCAAATGACAAAAAATATGCAAGGATTAAGGCGCTGAAGACTGTGATAAAGGCCATCGAGAAGAAACTCGAAGAGTGATGATATGACATAAGACAATGGGAGTGAAGGTTTGTACCGACATTCCCATTGACTTATTTTTTTTCTCTTTATAAAAGTATTACTTCCGTCGCTGTTTTTTCCCGGAATCTCACATCGTGCTCCACAAGTATCATAGTGGGCTTGAATTCCAGTATCAGTTTTTCAATCTGCATTCTGGAGAATACATCGATATAGTTCAGCGGCTCATCCCAGATATAGAGATGTGCCGGAGTTATGAGGCTTGCGGCGATAAGTACCTTCTTCTTCTGTCCCTCTGAAAAGTCTTCCATTTTTTTATTAAATTGTTCACGCCCTATATCAAGCTTTCTGAGCACAGTGAAGAGAAGGGTTTCATCCAGCCCCTGTTTCTCGCAGAAGCTCTGAAGAGTTCCCGAAAGAAAAGAAGTATCCTGATTTATATAGGAAATGATCAGTCCCGCCCCGACTTCAAGGGTGCCTTTTATTTCCAAATTTCCGGTGGTTTCATTCGCGGCAATACTACGTATGGCGGAAATGATACTGGATTTTCCACATCCGTTTTTTCCGGAGATAACAAGTCTGTCGCTGTTTTTCACCTGAAACCTAAGTCCCTCAAAGAGGCTGCTGTCAGCATCTGAATATTTGAGAGAGAGATCACGGGCATTTATTAAAACATCCTTATGGTATCTCAGGGGATTCAGTTTGAGATCACTTACGGATTCTACATCCTGCAGAAGCCCCTCTTTTTCCTCAATCTCTCTATCTATCCTTTTCTCGAAATTGCTGACTCTGGACTGCATTTTCTTCGTTTTGGCTCCGATATAAGCTCTGGCTGATATAGAACGGTCATGCTCCTTTATGGGATCATAGCCTATCTTCGTACTTTCATTTTTATCAGCCCATCTTTTGCTTCTGTCGGCGGTGGCTTTCAGCTTCCCAATCTCTTTCAGATGCTTTTCATTTTCAGCCAAAGCAAATGCATCGCTGCGCTCTTTGTTTTCCCACCATGATGAGAAGTTTCCTGACTGAACTTCAACAGTCTGTCGGTTGAAGACCAGAACATGATCACATACTGCATCCAGAAGATCACGGTCGTGGGAGACAAGTATAAAGCCCTTCTTTCCTGAAAGATATGTTTTCACTATCTCTCTCGCATCAACATCCAAATGGTTTGTGGGCTCATCGATAAGAAGAAATTCATTTTCCCCTGCAAAAAGTACCGCCAGCATCACTCTTGTGCGTTCGCCGTTACTGAGAGTTCCGAAGGGACGATAAAGAAGCTCTGCATCCATTTTTATCTGACTCAGCTCAATCATTACCTGCCAGGGTTCCACCAGGGGCTTCCATTTTCCTATCAGCTCATCGGCGGTTTTATCCAGGTCTTCCTCCTTTACCTGATATGGAAAATAGTCAAATGCAACGCTTGTGGTTATGCTTCCCTGATAATCATACTTTCCCATCAGGAGGTTCAGAAGTGTTGTTTTGCCCTTGCCGTTTCTTCCGATGAGGCCAAGCTTCCAGTCGGTATCAATATTAAAGGATACGTTTTCAAGAACGCTGTCCGGACTTCCGTCATATGTAAATGTAAGGTTACTCACCTGTATTTGTGCCATTTATATCACCTCTTCCCGATACCCGTGTGGTCTGGGGTGCGCATTCGCATTACGCTATGCTGCATGCTCATGATGCGGCCTCGCCAAAGTCGCTTATCTGCCTCCGGCAGATATATCGAAATACATTTCTTGCCTTTGCACATAAATGTGCAGGCAACAATGTATTTCGATATGCTTCGCATAAGCGACTTTGGCTCGGCTACGCACAAAAAAATCTGCATACGTTCCGAATGCAGATTACTTAAACAAATAAAAACCATATTGATATGCAGGAATACATTTCAACTGATAAGGTTTAAAAATGAATATGATAATCTAATTCGGAATACAAAAGACAGACCGCCACGGGTCTAAATATATCATCTGCAATTACCAAATCAAATTATCGAATTATCATTCCATCACCTTCACACTGACGTGTGCCTTTCCTGATTCTTTCGTGATGATAGCATAGCAAAAAAATACTGTCAATGAAAAAATGTGACGGCGGGTTTATTTCGTTAAAATTACAGAACTTGTATATCTTCATAATTATAGAGCTTCCTTTGTTTATTTACTTTCATTATGATATGATGTTGGTTGTAGAAGTATTATTTTGACACTTATGTCGTGTATTTGTTCTCGAGAAGTAAGGAGGATGAAATGAGCAGGAAGTTATATATGGATTGCAGCACCGGAATCAGTGGGGATATGACGGTGGCTGCATTGCTTGATCTGGGGGCGGATAAAGAGAAGCTGGATAAGGTGCTGGACAGCCTGAAGGAAAAGGTTTCCGGCTTTGAGGTGAAGGTAAGTCAGGTTGAAAAGTCGGGCATAAGAGCCTCTGATTTTGATGTTATTCTGGATGATGATAATCATGATCATGATATGGATTATCTGTATGGAGATAATCACAACCACCATCATCACCATGGGCATCATCATGATCACGATCACGAACATCATCACCATGACCACGAACATGCCCATCATGACCATAGCCACGAACACAATCATCACGAACACAGAAATCTTGCAAGTGTAATTGAGATAATCAATGCAGCTGAGATGACAGAGAGTGCAAGAGAGATAGCTGTGAAGGTCTTTACAATAGTTGCAGAGGCTGAGGCAGCGGTTCATGGAAGGAGTCTTGAGGAAGTACATTTCCATGAGGTGGGCGCCATAGACTCGATAGTTGATATTATATCGGCGGCTGTGTGCTACGATGATATAAAAGAAAGATATGATCTGGAGGGAACTGTAATAACCAAGCTTGTTGATGGAACGGGAACTGTGAGATGTCAGCACGGGGTTCTTCCCATACCGGTTCCTGCTGTTCTTAAGATAGCAGAACAGACGGGCGTTCCTCTTGGTATAGCTCAGAGGAAAGGCGAATATGTTACTCCGACGGGAGCGGCATTTGCTGCGGCAGTCCAGACGGAAAACAATCTGCCTGAGAGCTTTAAGGTAATTAAAACGGGACTTGGGGCAGGCAAGAGAGAACATGAGGTTCCGGGAATACTGAGAGCGATTATTATAGAGTGATGCATGAAAAAGATAATATTAGAATGAATCAGTAAATAAAATGAAACAAGGAACTGAAGTAGTCAGTAAGAAAAGAGAATAGATATGAAGGATTACGAAGAAATGGGATTCGCCAAGCTGGATACCCAGAGAGAGAACAGAACGGGCTTTCCGGAGGTTGTCTTTTGCGAAGGAAAACCTGATGAATATCTGGTTGAAATATATAAAAAGCTTTACAGCCAGGACGGAAAGGTGTTTGGTACCAGAGCGAGTCTTCATCAGTATGATATAATAAAGGAAGTTCTTCCGGAGGCTCAGTATGATGAGGTTTCGAGAATACTGAAGGTGTCGGGGGAGGTTTCTGATAATGGTGTTGGAAGAAACAAGCAGGGTACAGATGAGACTGATAGACACTATATAGTTGTCTGTACCGGAGGTACGGCCGACATTCCTGTAGCTGAGGAGGCTGCCCAGACAGCGGAGTACTTTGGTACAAAAGTTGAGAGAGTATATGATGTTGGTGTAAGTGGCATCCATCGTGTGCTGTCAAAAGAAGATGTGCTCAGGGGTGCGGACTGTGTTATTGCCGTTGCCGGAATGGAAGGAGCACTGGCAAGTGTGATTGGTGGACTTGTATCAAATCCGGTCATCGCGGTACCGACCTCCGTAGGTTACGGAGCTAGCTTTGGTGGAATGTCCGCTCTGCTTACAATGATCAATTCCTGTGCGAACGGAATAACTGTTGTAAATATAGACAACGGTTATGGTGCCGGATACGTGGCAACACAGATCAGCCGTCTGGCGTGTTCGACAAATTAGAAATTCGGTCAAGGAAAAGATTGAAAAGGTTAAGATAACAACGTAAAAAAAACAATAAAAAGAGAAAGAGAGGATACAATATGAACCCACTTGGAATGATGGAACTGGCGTCAAAGTATAGTAAGTTTAAAGAGCAACATCCGAAATTCGGACAGTTTCTTAAATCAGTTGCAAACAAAGGATTGACAGAGGGATCAATAATGTATATGGAATTTAAGTCTGTTGATGGCAAGTCTTACTCGGCAAACATTAAGCTTACAAAGGAAGATATAGAGTTTCTTGAGATGCTGAAATAGAGTGATAGCTGCTTTATATATTATATTTTATATTGATATATTAAAAATGAAGGGTGATTCCGGTGGAGTCATCCTTTTTTGTGCCGGTGAAGGGTCTATTTCTTAAATAATTATTAAATCTGAAAAAAAGGTGTTGACACTGATATTATAGTGTGCTATTTTTACTACGACAGACATAGTACGATAGACGTAACAACGACAAACGTACCAACGTCAGTCGTACCTACGATAGATAAAGTAAAGGAGGTGAAGGCGCATGAGCACAGGAATAAGCAGTGATGTCATCAGAGGCTACAATGATACGGTGATACTGTTTCTGCTCCTGGACGGCGACTCTTACGGATATGAAATATCCAAACAGATAAAAAACCTGTCTGAGGAAAAATATGTGATAAAAGAGACAACGCTTTACTCGGCATTCACGAGGATGCAGAAAAATGGATATATCGAATCTTACTCAGCAGAGGGAGACAGTGGAAAACGAAGAACTTACTATAGAATAACAGACAGTGGTAAGCAGTATTATAAAGATAAATGTGAAGAATGGAATCTGACCAAAGAGGTCATAGAACATTTTATAGAAAAGTGAAAGGAATATAAGTATGGAAACGATTAGAAATTATCTGGAAAGTATGTTTGCGAATCTCCCGGGTACTCCTGAGGTGGTAAAAGCAAAGGATGCTCTTTGGGAGATGATGGAAGATAAGTACCAGGAGCTTATTGATGAAGGAAAAAGTAATAACGAAGCGGTAGGAACCGTAATCGCAGAGTTTGGAAATCTGAATGAGATCGCTGATGAACTTGGTCTCAAGCAGATAGTGGAAGAGCCGGAGCAGTTCGGAAGAAGAAGGGTATCGGTTGATGAGGCCCGGGAATATATCAGAGACAGAAAAACTGCTTCAATTCTCATCGGACTTGGTGTTGTATTTTGTATAATGTGTGTTGTTCCTCCGATAATTGCTGAAGCTATTGGTGCAAATGATGTTATGGGAGCTGTGGGACTCTTCGGAATGGTAGCTATCGGTGTTGTACTGTTTATCGTTTCATCGGTTCTCAGCGGCAAGTGGAAGTTTATGGATAAAGAAGAATGTACACTTGATATTTCAGCAACTGATTATGTAGTAGAAGAAAAGAAAAAGTATAATCTGAAACATGCAATATTTGTATCGATAGGTGTTGCATTTTGTATTCTCAGTGTTGTACCACCGATGATCCTCAGCGAAATAAGTCTTGGTTCAGATGTAAGTGCTGATGAACTTGGAGGAGCAGGACTCTTCGTATTTGTAGCAATTGGTGTATTCCTCATTGTTGTATCAACTACAAGAAAGCATAGTTATGAATATCTTCTCAAGCTTGATAACAGAGTAGTTGCAAATGAAGAAGAAATAAAGTATATATCTCCTGCAGCTGAGAGCTTTATGTCAGTATATTGGACAACAGTAACATGTATCTATCTTTGCTGGAGTTTCCTGACATTTCAATTTGGTATGACATGGATCATATGGCCTATAGCTGGAATACTTCATTCAGTACTTAAGGCTTGTCTCACAAACAGATAAACAGGGGAGGAATTGGTGATGAAAAAGAAAGTATATTTAGCGACTATCTGTATAATTACAGTAGCTTGTATCATTATAGGATGTATATGGCATATGGGAGGCCTGTTCAGCGGAGATTTCAGTTTCTCCAGTATGTTTTCAGGTGAAAAGTCAGTAAATGAAAATAAAACTATAGATCTTGATGATTTTTCTTCTATAGTAGTAGATACAGATATAATGGATGTAACTGTTAAAACCGGAACTAAGTACAGCTTACATTATGAGTGTAGCAGAGAAAGCCATATTCCGAAGTACACCGTAGAAAACGGAACACTTAAGGTGACTCAGAAGCATAAGGGCGGATTCCATCTCTTCTCATTTGGTACAGGCGGAAGTGCAAAATTGGAGATAACAGTACCGGAAGGAGTAAGTATTAAGAATCTGGATGTAAAATCAGATACAGGTGAAGTTTTAATTACCGGCATATCAACTGATACAACAAAGGTTTCACTTGATACAGGAAGTTTGAAGACAGAGAAATGTCATCTTGGAGAAACAAATATTGAAACCGATACAGGAGATGTTGTACTTACAGGTTCTGATTTCGGAGGAATAAAGGTTGAAAACGATACCGGGGATATAAAGATTTCAGGATGCCCTTCAGTTAGAGATTTTGATAAGGTTGAGATGGAGACAGATACAGGTGATGTTACAATATATGGAGAGAATCAGGGAGAAAAGTTTAGTATGACAAATGACTCCGGAAATGGTCATAAGATAAAATTTGGTACAGATACCGGAGATATAATAGTAGAAGAATAGATAATTTCTATTTCTAATCTTTTCACATGGTGGATGTCGGATAATCCGGCATCCATCTTTTATTATATGAAGTGGTTGTCAAAAGCACCTTTTGATACCATATAACATAATATTATAAATATCTTTCAATGGTTGACAAAACAGCACTTTGTGAGTTATTTTTCACTTAGGCGGAAATTCCATTTCCCATTAATGAAATGACGCAAATGTAAATATGCTATTTTACGTCATGAGGTTTTAAAAGCAGGAGGAATGTATAATGAAAAAGAAATATACTTTTATGGCATCGGTACTGATGCTTGCTCTTATGGCAGGCTGTGGCAAGGAGGATGAGACAACAACAGCAACAACTACTGAAGCCACAACAGAAGCTACGGAGCAGGAGACAACAGAGGAGGTTGTTGGCGGTGATGAGCTGGCAAATCCATGGGTAGATATTACCGAGGAGGAAGCAGTAGGTAAGTGCCCGAGACTTTTCGCGGCTCCTGAGGGTGCTGAAAATGTAAAATGGAGCTATATGGACGACAAAGAGAAAAACCAACCTATAGTCCAGCTTGTGTTTACAATGGACGGAACTGAGTATACAGAGAGAGCTCAGATGGGTGGTGAGGCTGCTGATATTTCCGGAATGTATTATGACTGGACACATACTGAAGATGTGACCTATTCAAAATGGGGCGACGGAAACATGACGGGTAAGGTTTATTCTTATGCAGAAGACGATGTTGTTAAGGCTATGATGGCAACCGGATTTGATGTGGAGATCGGAATAAACTACAGTCTTTCGGCAACCGGCGATGACTTAAATGGTCTTGATATACAGGCGGTTATGGATCAGACATACATTGATAGAGATGCTGTTGAAGGTTCCATAAAGGTTAAAGATTCAGATGATAGCACCGAAGCTGTCGGTGGTGAGGAAGACGGACAGAACCCGGTTATGAATATCATCGGAAAATACGGCTGTGACCGTGCAACTATGACCATCGAGTGTCAGGGCAAGGATGAAGCAAAGATAAATGTAACCTGGGGCAGCAGCGCATTTGAAAATGCTGAGTGGAATATGGTCGGCGTATTTGATACAACAACAAATACAGTTAATTACAAGGATTGCGAGAAAAAAGTAGTCACATACGGTGAGGACGGAAATGTTCAGGATGAAAAAGTTGAGTATACTGACGGAACAGGTTCTATCAAGGTAAATGATGATTACAGTCTTACCTGGACAGATGATAAAGAGCATATAGCAGACGGATCGAAGTTTGTATTCGCAAATTAGTATATCCGGAATGATTAGTATAGTGATGATAAGTCAATGGTATCCCCATTGACTTATTTTTTTAAGTAAGTTCACCGTCTTTTCATTGTTTACAGGTGTCCTGTATGTTAAAATGTAACTATGAATGCGCAAAAATTCATTAGATAACTATCAAATCAGACAAAAAACGGGGGTTTGAATTTAAGTAAGGAGGGTGATGAATGAGTAGGATAAGTAAAAGAATGCTTGCATTTCTTCTGGCTACGGCTATGGTTCTGAGTCTGTTTACCGGAATCACTGCAAGAGCAGCGGGTAGTGGAACAGAATTATTTATGGTTGGAAGGGATGAAGGCTGGGATGAGAACGGTTATCCGATAGCGCCTAGCTGGATGGATTTGCATGAAGAGGAAACCATAAGTGTAACCCAGAATGAGACATTATTCTTTGGACTTGTTGGTTCAGGTTTTAATGTGACGGCATTAAAAGCTGATCAGCTTGATAAGATTTCAATGGAAAAGCTGGTAGGGGAAGACTGGGTAGCTGTTGAGGATGAAGCCGGAATAAGTAGTTTTGTTGCAAGAGACAATGTTGAGCCTGACAATGGATTTTTCAATGTAAAGATTGATGAAGTCGGTCAATACAGATTTTATTATGATGGCGATGAAAAATACGTGACTATAAATGTAGTTATTCCACGTGTTGGTATCTATTCAACGCCGAGTGTTTCGATTGATTCACTTATTAGTGGCGGAGCGGAAGATGTCAGTCTTTCTTTTGATGAGCAAAATGAGTTCTATCTTAATATTAAGACCGACGATATAGAGTTAGGTACCTTTGAAGAAATCAAGATCTATGGATGGGATTACGGAACTAAGGTGGAGCTTGATCCGGATGACTATATTTCTGACGTCAGCGACAGTAGTAAAAAATTGACAATGCCAGCCGGAAAGGATTCCGATTATTCTGATTATGAGCTGGAAACAACTGTAAAAATAATGCAAGGTGGTGAATGGCCGGAGGATCATCATTTCAATTTCCGTGTTTCAAAGGATGGCTTTTGTATAGCAGGTGTAGACTGGGCTGAGGGTTCACGGATTCCTTCATTTGCCAGGGCTGACTGGTTTAATAAGCAGGATGAAGGGGAAATCCCCGGAGAAACATTTATCTCTCTAGGATGGAGCGAAAATTCCGAGGTGACTCCTGTTGCCGATATAAGCAATATATCTATAGAGACATCTACCGGTGATCCGGCAGATCCTGACAAGATATTTATCAGTAATAAGACTACAGTATATGATGAAGGTGGTCCTCATGAGGAAACACTTCCTGATGGCGTATACAGTATAGAAGCAACAGATATCGGCGATTACATGATATGCTATAACGATGGAACAGATACTTATAAGGTTAAGTATAAGTCTGTATTTCCGCGAGTAGGTGTTTACAGTGAAGATACCATTTCCGGGGATAGTCTTGTATGCCGTATAAGTGGTGAGGTTGAGTTTCTTCCGGGAGAGACCTATTATCTTATAGCAAGTGATAAGTGCAAAGCTGATGATAATCTGAATAGCATTGAACTTGAGTTCAACGATCCGTTTGTTTCACTGACAGAGGAGTGGTCATATGATACGGATTCATATGAGTTTACTATTCCTGAAACAGCTGATCAGAACTGGTATGGAAATGCGATTGAATTTACATTTAAATATAATGACGGCAGAGAGGAACCGCAGAATCTTAATCTCAAAGAGAAGATGGAAGGCTGGATGATAACTGATGCAGAATGGAATGGCAGAAAGCCGACCTTCAGAAATGATGAGTATGCATATCATAGACAGATAACGGCGGAGATAGGTGAAGAAAGATTTGTTTCAATAGCAAATCTGGTAAAGGATAGCGATGGAAACTATGAAGTAAATCCTGCATTACATAGTAGTGTTCAGTCCATAGATCTTTTTGATTCAACAGGAATGCATAAAGTGACTGAGGATGTAGGTTTTATTGATAGTCAGTATCAGGAGGGTGAAACCCTGGTAAATACTGATGATGGTGTATTCAGGCTTGTAATAAATGTAGTAGGTTCATATGTTGTCAGGATGGTCTATAGAGAAGACGGTTCTGATAAGGAGTATTCATTCAAGGTTGATTCACGTCTTCCACAGCTTGCACTTTACAGCGATGAAGATCAGACTGAGGCAAATATAGTAGCTTCAAGAAGTCAGACGGGTGAGATTGACGGCACTACTCCTACAGACCTTTATCTCTATCATAACTGGGATGAAGGTGAACTGAATGATATCAATAATATCGAGATTGTAACTGAAGAAGGTATGGACATTCACGGATGGACATATAGTAAGGATGCACTGAAGTCTGATAATGAGCTTACAAAGGTTACAATTCCTGCAATAAATGGTACGGTTCAGCTTTTAGTAAAGGTATATCGCGGAGACCCTGCGAATCCTTGGCTGGACGAATTCCATATAGTTGTCCGTGCAAAGAATGAAGGATTTGTAATAACTTATGATAAAGACGGCCAGTTTGATACTAATGCTGATGATTATCATAAGGATTGGGGCTTGGAAACAAATGTTGTAGCCTTTGTATCATTGGCTATGAAGAATGAAGATACAGTTACTCCTGTTACGGATCTGTCTCAGTTAAGCCTTAAAGATATGGAGGGAGAAACTATTCCTTCAGAGGAGGCAACTATAAGAAAAGCACAGGATCCGATGGGTGATCCTATAGATGGTGTATATGAAATCCTGTTTAAATATCCCGGCAGATTCAAGCTGTATTATGGAGAAACTCAGAGCGTTGATCTTTATGTAGACTGGCCGGATATAGCATTTGTATCTGAAGAAGATACATGCTACTATCCCGGAGTAAATGTAGATAAAATTTCTGATGAACCATATAATACAAGTCTTCCTGAGGGAGAGCAGAAGGTATATGAGAAGGAGTTTTATATAGGATCATACACTGAGCCGGATACTGTTGAAGGCGAAGACAGACGTGAGATTAAAATAACTGATATCATTCCATATGATGGCGATGATCCGATAGCAAAAATTATAGACGGTCTCGAAGCAGAAATTTCTGAAGATGGTCATACAGCTAAGATTTATGCAAACATGGAGGCCATAAACGAAATAGCCGGTAATACAGTCTGGTTTGAGGTTAAGTATGATATTCAGTACTATTATAAAGATGGTGGTGTCTGGAAAGAAGGCCGTGTAGAACACGATTGCGACAGATGGTTTGAGGTTTATCTGGGCGAAGATAACAGAACAGGTGTGAATCTCATCGGTGAAGGCTGGATAGGTACCACCCAGGAATATGACGGAACACCTAAGACAGTATTATATGATATGGGTATTGCTCCATACTGTGCAGAAGCAGAATATGAAGATAATGAGAAGACCGAAATTGGAGTCTATACTGTTAAGGCAACCTTCAAGATCATGGATGAGTATAAAACGGAGTTCAAGTGGGCATCCGGAGAGAATCCTGTAAAAACAAAGACGTGGAGTATAGTAGTTCCTGAAGCTGTTACAGAACTGGAGAATAACATAGAAACCAAGATTCCTGATAATACGGATAGCGTTTCTACACTCTGTGAAGATGACATTGTAAACGCAAGAGAAGCATATGAGGCACTTAATGATGCCCAGAAGGCTCTTGTTAAAAAGGCTGATGTTCAGAAACTGGAAAAAGCTGAAAAGTCACTGGCTACATATAAGGATGCCATCGAGAAGATTAATGCACTTCCGAAGGATGTTAAAACATCTGATGAAGCAGTTATAGAAGCAGCAAGAGCAGCATATGATAAGCTTTCAGAGGAACAAAAGAGTATAGCCGGAACAAAAACATCAGATAAACTCACTAAGGCAGAAAAAGCACTCGAGAAAGCTAAGGCCGAAGAAGAAAAGAAGAAGAAAGAGGAAGAGGAAAAGAAGAAGGAAGAAGCAGACAAGAAAGCAGCTGATTCAGCTTCATCAAAGATAAGTTCCCTTCCGAAGGAAATCAAGACAACTGATGAAGCAGCCATTAAAGAAGCAAGAGCTGCATATGATGCACTTACAGCAGATCAGAAGAAGCTGGTTGATCCATCACTTATTGAAAAGCTTGAAAATGCAGAAAAGGCACTTGCTAAGGCAAAGGAAGATTCAAAGAAGTCTGATTATTCCAACGAGTGGGTAAATGGAAAGTGGTACAACGAAGATGGTACACAGACCTATCCCGGAACTCTTCAGTGGAAGTCAAATGCAACAGGCTGGTGGGTAGAAGACACAGATGGCTGGTATCCGACAGACAAGTGGCAGAAGATAGACGGTGTATGGTACTATTTCAAGCCTGATGGCTATATGGCAGCAAACGAATACTTCAAAGGCTATTGGTTCAATGCAGATGGCTCCTGGGATGACAGATATCAGCTCAGCTGGAAGTCAAACGCAACAGGCTGGTGGGTAGAAGATATCTCAGGCTGGTGGCCATCAAGCTGCTGGCTCAAGATAGACGGATACTGGTACTACTTCGATGCATCGGGTTACATGGTAACAAATCAGTATGTTGATGGATACTGGATCGGTGCTGACGGAATATGCTACTAAGAGTTGTTAAGTAATTAATTCAAATAAGTCAATGGGGACTATCCCCATTGACTTATTTTTAATTATTGAGATAAGACAGGTTTTGAATTATAATCAATATGTTGTCATGATTATAGAGGGGGGTATCTATATGATCACAAAAAAAGCATATGCAAAGGTAAATTTAAGCCTGGATATCGTAGGCTTCAGAGAGGATGGTTATCATCTGGTAAGAATGGTAATGCAGTCTCTTGATATATATGATGAGCTGGTATTTGAAAGACTGGATGAACCGAAGATTGAGGTTCTGCTGTCAGAGGATACGAAGGACAAGGGGGCTGCTTCTTCTGCTCCGGCTGATAAGCTGGGAGCTGTACCACTGGATGAAAGCAATCTGGTATATAAAGTAGCTAAGCTCATGCTTGAGAAATATGTTCGCAGGAGAGATCCGAAGGCGGGAGTCAGGATAATCCTTACAAAGAATATCCCCATTGCTGCGGGAATGGCCGGAGGAAGCAGTGATGCGGCAGCAACATTCAAGGGCATGAATGAGCTGTTCGAGCTGGGTCTTATGGATAAAGAGATGATGGAAATGGCAACTCCTCTTGGTGCCGACATTCCATATTGTATTATGGGTGGAACCGCACTTTCAGAGGGCATTGGTGAGGTGCTGACAAAGCTTCCCGAGCTTCCGAAGTGTACCTTCCTTGTGGCTAAGCCGCCGATATCCGTGTCCACCGGTGAAGCTTATGGCGGATATGATAAGATGATAGAAGCATATGAAACAAGTCCGGGCAGCTACAGCGATTTTAAACACCCTGATGTTGATGGACAGGTTGATGCCATTTATGCAGGCAGCTTAAAAGGAGTAACTGATCTTTTCGGAAATGTACTTGAATACGTTACTTCGAAGAATCACCCCGAGATTAAAGAACTTGAACAGATAATGATCGAAGGCGGAGCAATAAATTCAATGATGAGCGGAAGTGGTCCGACAGTATTCGGAATTTTTGATGATACTGAAAAGGCAGAGGCGGTCAGAAAAACGATAGAGGAAAAGGGCCTGGCCAATCAGCTATTCGTGACTGTCCCGGTTTAGTGATAACCCCGTAGAAATATCATATGGTGTCAAAAGTTACTTTTGACACCTACATTATAAACATATATAAAGAATGGAAAAAATGAGTAATACATCAGAAACCAGACGAAGACAAATGGAAAAAAGACAGGAGATGATAGAGAAGCGTAGACAACAGAGGATGCGTGAGGTCAGAAGAAACCGAATGATCCTTGCTGCTTCTTTGGCTGCGATAGTTCTTATTATTGTGCTTGTCGTTGTCCTTTCAAAGGGCGGAAGTGATAAAAAGAAAACCGACGTCAGCACTTCTAAATCAAAGGTGTCCGGAACAAACGGCGTAAGCTCGGAAGTAAAAAAAGATGACACGGGAAACGACGGTGCTACTGCGGTTGAAACTGCCAGTGTTGCGGATGCAAGTTCCACAGATGCTGAGGAGAAGGATTTTGATCTGAAGATGACATTTGTGGGAGACTGCTGTATGGCCACAAATCTTGAAAATAAAGGCTACGGAACGCTTCTCTGGTATGAGGAGAACTATCCTACGACCTATTTCTTTGACGGAGTCAGGAGCTATTTTGAGGACGATGATATAACCATTGCTAACTGCGAGAATACATTTTCGGACAGTTCTATAGGCCCGAGAGATAAAGGCGATGAGATAGCTTTCTGGTTCAAGGCTCCCATGCGTTTCGCAAAGGTTTTCACGGATAATAATATAGAGGCGGTTACTATCAACAATAACCACACAAATGATTACGGTCCCGAGGTTTTTGAGGATACAAAAAAGGCTCTCGATGATGCGGGTGTTGAGTGGGGCTTCAGAGATAAGATCATTTATTACGAAAAAGAAGGCTTTAAGATAGGAGTTGTTTGTGTTTCCTACTATTATTATGAGGAGGCAGAAGGAATAATCCCTTATCTGGAGGAGGCAGAAAAGAATTCGGACTTCCAGATCATCTTTTTCCACGGAGGAGTAGAGGGACAGTATCAGCCGGAGGACTGGAAGGTTCAGGCCTGCCATATGCTGGTTGATGAGGGTGCCGATCTGATAATAGGTTCCCATCCCCATGTTTTGCAGAAGCGCGAGAATTATAATGGAGTAGATATCGTTTATTCTATGGGAAATTTCTGTTTTGGCGGAAATGATCATCCCGGTTCAAACAGAACTATCATTTATAAATATAATCTGAAGATTCACAGTAAGGGTGATGAGAAAGAGGTTGTTGATAAACAGGAAGAGATAATACCGTGCTATGTTTACACGGGTGGAACTAATAACTGGCAGCCGGCACCGATAGATGATGCGGAGACTGCGGACAGAGTTGTTAAGTTTATGAACGGAGAACTGGATTCGCCAAATTAAATCTCTATACGAGCATTAAATAAGAATAAATACCTGAATAAATCGGGATTAAAGGAGACCGAAAAAGGAATTCGGAATAAAACGTATAAAAGAATGAATATGAGCAGAGGAATTTTTATAACCATGGAGGGACCGGACGGTTCCGGTAAATCAACACAGATAGCACTTCTCAGGGAGTATCTTGAGAAAACGGGATATGATGTAATAATTACCAGAGAGCCCGGAGGAACAAGAATTAGCGAGGATATACGCGAAACTATTCTGAATCCCGAGTTCAGAGAAATGTCTCCTGTAACGGAGATGATGCTTTATGCAAGTGCCAGAAGTCAGCTGGTTGCTGAGGTTATAGGTCCTGCCATTGACAGTGGCAAGGCTGTTATCAGTGACCGGTTTGTGGATTCTTCTCTCGTATATCAGGGAATGGCAAGAGGTCTGGGAGTAGATACTGTATTTGAGATAAACAAAGTGGCTATAGGGGATTATATGCCGGATGTAACATTTCTCCTTGATCTGCCTGCTGAAATAGGTATAAGCAGAAAGAAGGATCAGAAGGAGCTGGACAGAATGGAGCTGGAGAGTCTGGAGTTTCATAAGAAGGTTGCACAGGGCTTCAGAGACATGGCATCGAGATTTCCGGAGAGAATAAAAACCATAGATGCGACTTTACCTATTGAAGAGATATGTGGTATTATAAAGAGTAGGGTAAAAGAGTTATTAGATGCTTAAAAGAGGGGTGACTTGTTTATGGATTTTAGTAAAGTAATAGGTCATGAAGATATAATAAGTCGTTTCAAAAGCAGTATAGAGGCAGATCGCGTCAGTCATGCATATATCATAGCAGGCGAAGAAGGCAGTGGAAGAAATACACTGGCTTATTGTTTTGCGAAGACACTTCAGTGTGAAAGTGGCGGTACCGAGGCATGCGGAACCTGCAAGTCCTGTAAGCAGGCTGAAAGCGGTAATCATCCTGATATCATTTATATTTCCACAGAGGGAGAGAATATAATCTCCGTAGGAAAGATTCGTGATCAGCTGGTTGGTTCCATGGAGATAAAGCCATACAGCAGCAGATACAAGATATATATCATAAAAGAAGCGGAAAAAATGATGGAAGATGCTCAGAATGCTCTTCTTAAAACTATCGAAGAACCGCCTGAGTACGGAATAGTGATCATTATCACTTCTCAGCCGGAGAAGCTGCTTCCTACCATAAGATCCAGGTGTGTCATGGTCTCGACAAAGCCTGTGAAGGAAAAGGATATTCATGATTATCTTGTAAGTAAATATAGTGTCAGCGAGGATAAGGCTACATTTGCCATAGAGTATGCACAGGGCAATCTTGGAAAGGCTATCCTGCTTGCTTCGAATGAGAATTATGAGAAGCTGGTTCAGTCGGTTATTGACCTTGAATCAAATCTTTTTGATATGGAATTGGAAGACATTTCCTATACAATACAGCAGTGCGAGAATTATCAGGTACATATACAGGATTATCTTGATCTTATGATGATGTGGTACAGAGATATACTTGTACTTAAGGTTACGGGTAATCCCGACAAGATACTCTTTAAGAAACACTACAGTGTTATCAGAGAGCAGGCTAACTACCTGTCTTTCAATGAACTTGAGGCAAAGTCCAAAGCCATTACGGTAGCTAAGGAAAGAATTGAAGCCAAAGCAAAGCTGGAAGATATTATGAGACTACTTATTATGACATTAAAAGAGGTGTAAGATGAAGGAAGTTGTTGGCGTCAGATTCAGACCTAATGGTAAGATATACTTTTTTGATCCTTTAGACTATCTGGTTGAGGTTGGAACGGACGTGGTTGTAGAAACCGCCCGTGGCATAGAGTTTGGAAAATGTATCCTTGGACGAAGAAAGATAGATGATCCGAAAAGAATTTCCGGACTTCGTCCCATCATTCGTATAGCAACTGACGAAGACAGAAGGAAACATGAGAATAATGATGAGAAGGCAAAAAGTGCCTTTATTAAATGTAATGAAAAGATAAAAGAGCATGGGCTTGATATGAAGCTTATCTCGGCAGAGTACACATTTGACGGAAGCAAGGTTCTGTTTTATTTCACCGCAGACGGAAGAGTAGACTTCCGTGAGCTTGTAAGAGATCTCGCTTCTGTGTTTAAGACAAGGATCGAGCTCAGACAGATAGGTGTCAGAGATGAGACCAAAATCGCCGGAGGCATCGGTATGTGCGGAAGAGAGCTGTGCTGTCATAGTTATCTTTCGGAATTTATACCTGTATCCATAAAAATGGCGAAGGAACAGAATCTGTCACTGAATCCAACAAAGATATCAGGTGTTTGCGGAAGACTGATGTGCTGCCTGAAGTATGAGCAGGAGGCATATGAGTATCTGAATTCGAAGATGCCGGGAGTTGGGGATTCTATCACCGCCCTTGACGGAGTTACCGGAAAAGTTGATTCCGTAAATGTTATGCGTCAGACTGTCAGAATCATCGTTACGGATGAGGAAGGAAATAAGGATGCGGTTGAGTATAAGGTGGAAGACCTGAAGTTTAAACCGAGAAAACGACATGAAAAAAAGGATCACGCTCCGAAGAGTAAAGAGGAGAGAGAGCTTGAGGCTCTTGAAGCTCTGGAGGAAAAGGAAGGAAAGTCAAAGCTGAATCATGACTGATGTACAGTTAAAGGAGAATGAGCGAATAGATGACTTAGAGATAAATGGGTTCCGTATTATACAGAACCCATTTTGTTTCTGTTTCGGAATGGATGCTGTACTTCTTGCAAATTTTGCAAACATAAATCAAAAGGCAGATGTTATAGATCTGGGGACCGGAACAGGAGTCATACCGCTCCTGCTTACTGCAAAAAACAAGGGAAGAAGCTGTGTGGGACTTGAGATACAGCCTGAGATGGCAGAGATGGCAGAAAGGAGTGTCCTGCTGAATCAGGTTGAGGACAGGTGCCGGATCGTTGAAGGTGATCTGAAGAATGTAAAGGATCTGTTTTCTCCTCAGTCCTTTGGAGCAGTCACATCCAATCCCCCATACATTAAGGAAAATTCCGGACTGAAAAATGAAAGAGATACGGTATATGTATCAAGACATGAGATACTTGCCGGTCTTGAGGATGTTATTGCTGCGGCGTCTTATCTGCTGAAGACGAGCGGTACATTTTCTATGGTACACAGACCCTCAAGACTTCCTGAGATAATGGAACTAATGGTGAAGTATCGTTTGGAACCGAAAAGACTTCAACTGGTTCAGCCTTCGGAAAATAAGGAGCCGAACCTGGTGCTTATTGAAGGCGTGAAGGAAGGCGGAAGAGAATGCCGCATTATGCCGACGCTTATGGTTTATGATGAAAAAGGGGAGTACACTTCCGAGTTGCTAAAATACTATGGGAAGTGAGAAGGAATAAGGAATGCAGGATACTAACACTTTCGGAAAACTGTATATGGTTGCCACTCCCATCGGAAATCTGGAGGATATGACCTTCAGAGCTGTAAGGATACTGAGTGAGGTGGATCTGATAGCGGCTGAAGATACTAGAAACAGTATTAAGCTTCTGAACCATTTTGAGATAAAAACTCCGATGACCAGTTATCATGAGAATAACCGCTATGAAAAGGCAAGAGTTCTGATAGATCAACTGCTGGAGGGTAAGGATATAGCTGTAATAACAGATGCCGGAACTCCCGGTATATCCGATCCGGGTGAGGTTCTTGTGGAAATGTGTTATGAAGAGGGAATAACCGTTATTCCTGTTCCCGGAGCTGTTGCAGCGGTAAATGCTCTTATTGCATCGGGACAAAGTTCCCGCCGATTTACATTTGAAGCATTTCTTCCTCAGGATAAAAAGGATAGAAAACAGAGGAAAAGAATACTGGAGGAGCTGAGGGACGAAACAAGAACAATGATTATTTATGAGGCTCCTCACAGACTGGTGGAAACTCTTAAGGAACTTTCCGAGTATCTGGGACCAAAGAGAGGAATTACTATCTGTAAGGAGCTGACAAAGAAGCATGAATCATTTGAAAAAACTACGCTTGAAGATGCACTGCAGAGCTTTAATTCCGAAGATAATATCCCGAGAGGAGAGTATGTACTTGTAATAGAAGGAAAATCCTTTAAAGAGATAGATGCCGAAGAAAAAGCCAAATGGGATGATATGACTATAGAGCAGCATCTTATGAGTTACATTAATGACGGAATGGACAAGAAGGAAGCGATAAAACAGGTGGCCAGAGACCGTGGATTATCAAAGCGAGATGTGTATGCAGTTGCTGTAAACATAGGCGATTGATTTATAATTTTACAAATGTTTGTGTTGGCTAACTAAAGGGGTGTGTAGTATACTTCATGCAGATACAAAGAGTATTTATTATCTAAGGAGGATTATGGCTATGGCATTTGTAATCAGTGATTCATGTATTTCATGTGGAACTTGTGCAGGAAATTGTCCTGTAGGCGCTATCTCAGAGGGAGATGGACAGTTCACAATCGATGCTGATACATGTATTTCATGTGGAGCATGTGCAGGTAACTGCCCTGTTGGTGCTATTGAGGAAGGCTAATGCACTGAAATCAAGATATTAATAAAAAACCATTCCGGGAAAACCCGGGATGGTTTTTTTTGTTGAAAATTTATCTACGGGTAGGGGCCCGCAAAAGAGTTCGTATAACTATAATTCCTCATGCAATGATATTGAATTATTGGACACACAAAGAACCCAAAGTCCATAATGTGGATTTTGTCTGTGATGTTAAATGTGTGATCTTTCATAGTTTTTTTAATCGGGAATAGTGCCGGAAACGGCTTAAGAAAACTATGGCTCTGCATGATGTGAAATCATATTATCAAAGAGTTGGTTTGATAGCAAGTGAAGTTTCCGTGAACTTGGAATAAAAAACAAAAATAATACTTTACGAATAAAAATATTATGGTAGAATGGTTCTAATCATAAACCAAGAAATTTGATATTTTTATAGATAGATTAATAAGGAAAGAATATGAAAATAGAGCGACTAAGTGAAAATCAGATGAGATTTACCGTATGGAAGGAAGACTTTGAGGAGAATGATATAGATATCTCCGATATAGCAGGCAATAAATCCGGTAAAGCTGATGAACTTCTTAAATATATGATGCAGCGTGCAAAAGACGAGTTCGGATTTGAACCGGATTCGGCTCCTTTAGTTGTGGAAGCCATGCAGGTTGATAAGGAATGTATGGTGTTTCTTGTAACGAAGCTTGAGGAGGGAGTGGAGCTTGATTCCAAGTACGCTTATATCCAGAAGCTTAAGGAAAGCCTGAAGAACGGAGTTGATATGTTTCTGAAGGATGGACAGGAGGATGCGGTTGAAGTACATATCACACAGGATGATACTTCGCTGACCGGTGGGGTTCAGAGTGGATCTCCTACACCCGGTGCACCTTTTGGAAGCAGTCCGGTTGAAAGTAAAAAAGATAACATACTTCCGTATGTTATCTATACATTTACTGATATTGAAAATATTATAACCGTTGCCAAAATGTCCGAAAGTTATTATAAGAGTGATAATACGCTTTATATAACACCGGATGAGGTTACTTATTATCTGGTTGCATCACATAACAGAAATACCGATGGCGAGTTCAAGCTTCTCTGCAGACAGCTGAGAGAGTTCGGAAAGCCATACAGCTTTAATTATGCAACAAAATACTATATGGATGAGCATTACAATCCTGTTATCAGAGATAAGGCACTGCAGACTCTAAGTGAGTTGAAGTAATGCCTATGTAATGCAAAGATACATTAACTGTACATGCTGATCCTGCGGATGTGTCTTTCATCCTGTGAAAATGGTGTATCAACAAATGTATCAACAACCATAAGTGCAAGGCCGGGGCCGATAACACGTGCTCCCAGACAGAGGATATTTGCATCGTTATGCTCTCTGGTTGCCTTTGCAGAAAATGTATCATGACAAAGAGCGGCTCTTATGCCGCTTTTTTTGTTTGCGGACATACACATACCAATGCCTGTTCCGCATACAAGTATTCCCAGATCAGCTTTTCCTTCGGTGATTCCCTCGGTAACCTTTGCAGAGTAAACAGGATAATCGCAGGATTTTTCATCATCACATCCCACATCTGTTACTTCTATACCTCTTTCGGTCAAATGCTTTATTATATCAAGCTTTAATCTGTATCCGCCGTGATCACATCCTATTATTATTCTCATGATATTCTCCCTATTAAACAATTTTAAACATATATTACCTTGTGTCCGGCTGCTTTCAGCAGTCTGTTCATTATGGCTCCACCCAGCTCATCTCTGTTGAAGCTTTCGCTCAGAATGATTTTGGCACCTTTATCGTCGCATTCTCTCAGAGCACTGTACAGTCTGGCTGCCACAGTGACTCCGTCACTGCTGTCTCCCAGAAGTATTATATTTCCGGTGTCATATTTTGGGGCATTGTCACCGGTTGTCAGAACATATACTTTGGAACTTTCGGAAGTGCTGTTATTATCTCTGATCAGCTGGTTTATTTTATTGATAACGTTATCTGTGACCTTATCAGGATGTGAAGTATCTTCTATTATAGTAAGATCCCCTGATGGAGAGTAATGTGTATACTTCATTCCCGGAGCCTTCGGCCTCAGATTCGGATCGGGTTCTATAATTGCCGGATCTATGCTGACCGGTCCGACTATCTCCTCAAGCATTCTTTTGGTTATATACCCGGGCCTTAAAATAGTCGGTATATCTCCGGTAAGATCAACTATAGTTGATTCTATTCCTATCCCGACTGCTCCGCCGTCTATTATCGCATCGATCTTACCTTTTAGATCATCACTTACGTGCTTTGCAGTGGTTGGGGATGGTCTTCCGGAACTGTTTGCGGAAGGAGCGGCTATATAAACACCGCTTTCCCTGATAAGTGACAGTGCGGCCGGATGAGAAGGCATCCTGATAGCTACCGTATCCAGACCACCTGTAGTTGTATCGGGTACTATGTCAGCTTTTGGAAGGATTATTGTAAGGGGTCCCGGCCAGAAGGCTTCCATAAGAAGTTTGGCATTTTCCGGAACTTTCTTTGCGAGCTCATAAACAGATGAGGTGTCGCATATATGAACTATCAGGGGGTTGTCCGAAGGCCTGCCCTTTGCAGCATATATTGCTCCCGCTGCAGAGGATGAAAGCGCATCGCCGCCAAGTCCGTATACCGTTTCGGTAGGAAATGCAACCAGTCCGCCGCTTTTTAGGATAGAAGCCGCGACAGATATGTCATCTTCGCAGTCGGATAATACTTTTGTATTTAATATTTCGTCCATTTCCTAGTCCCCGCTCATCTCATTTTTTACTACCTTATTCAGGATAAACGTATGAGCTTTTTCTTCAAATGTATCGTCAAGAGCTTCAAGTTCGGAATTTCCGTATTTTCGCTCCAGAGCTGTCTTTATCAGAAAGTCTGCAAATTCAGGGTTCTTTGGAAGGATAGGTCCGTGGCTGTAGGATCCGAATACATTTTTATAATGCACTCCTTCGGTCTTATCGGTTCCGTTATTTCCGTAGCCGCTGAGAATATGCCCCAGTGGTTCAACGGATTTATCGAGATACGTCCGTCCGCTGTGATTTTCAAAGCCTACAACGTCGCTTCCTCCTGCCGAGTCCGTCAGATGAAATGCATAATTGCCTATCATTCTTACATCACCGCCAACAGTGTGGAAATCCACTGCGCCGAGAAACTGCATTTTCTCTCCTTCTTTTGTCTGGTAATAATGTCCCATCATCTGGTAGCCGCCACAGATACAGAGAAATGTTTTTCCGTCGTTTATTGCAGATTTGATGGCGTCCCCTCTGCCGGATTTCAGATCCTTCAGGAGTACCTCCTGCTCAAAATCCTGTCCGCCTCCGATAAAGAAGAGGTCATAATCGGTCAGGCTGTCCTTATCACCGAGCTTTACTTCGCTGACCAGACAGTCTATATTTCTCCACATAAGTCTTTTCTTAAGACAGGTGATATTTCCTCTGTCACCGTAAAGATTAAGTACTTCGGGATATAAATGTGCTATTTTTATAATCTTTTCAGACATGGCATTTCCTCAATCAGTTCTTCTGGTCTTTCCAGAATTCTTTTTTTCCGGTAGCTTCACTGACAACGGCTCTTAAGGTGAGCATGGATGTGTAGTTCGGAAGAATGAAGACAGGGAGCTTATGGCTTGTCATTTTATTTAAAAGCTGTGTCTGATCTTCTACGAGCATTATCTTGCTAGTGTCAGCATCGGCATATTTCAGTCGTATCTGCATATCGGTTGCTCTGGTTCCTGAAACATATATATATTTACAGTGAGGATCCTGAGCTACCTTTTCATGGTCAGCGTCCCATATCCATGATATATCATGTCCGTCTGCTGTTTTATCATTCAGGCAGAATACAGCAACATAATCTTCATCCAGAGATGACAGATATGTAAGCGACTGGTTGCAGCCTGCCGGATTCTTGACAAGGATCATCTGGATTTCAACATTATTATATAGGAAGGTTTCCATTCGACCGAAGCTTGAACTTACATTTGCAAGAGAAGAGGTGATGGCCTTTCTCTTCCAGCCGGCAGCCTCATAAGCAGCCATAGCAGCAAGACCGTTATATATATTGTAGAGAGCCGGAAGTCCAAGATGGATCTTCTCGGTTTCTGAAGTATTCTTTTTCTTATTGTGAAATACAGTGGTAAAATCGCTTCCCTTTGCTGCTATCTTATCTATGGAAATGATCTCTGTATCGGGATCCATTCTCTTGTATCCGCATTTCGGGCATTTGAAGCCTCCCAGATGGGCATATGTATGGAAGTCATATTCATATTCGGCACCGCATTTGATGCAGTACTTTGCATCGGATAGTGAATCGGCAGCTTCGGCAGTTTCTTCATTATTAATACATGAAGTACTGATTCCGTAATAATGAACCGGATTTTTGACATCGTTTGCAAGAGAAGCCGTAAGTGAACAGTCCGCATTCAGGCAGAGCTTTGACTTCGGAGCAAGTTTAACGCCGTTTCGGATTTCCTCAAGAGTGTGCATAACCTCGCCGTAACGGTCCAGCTGATCTCTGAAGAGGTTAGTTACTACTATAACTCTGGGTTTCATAAGGGGAACCACCTTTTTCAGAGCGCCTTCATCACATTCGACTATGGCATATTTCTTTTTGGGTTTACCTGTGAGAGTTGCCTGAGCAGTAAACTCGGCTGTAATACCGGTAAGCAGATTTGCTCCGGAAATATTTGACAAGGGTTCTATGCCTGCTTCCTGAAGGGAATTACGAAGCATACTGCAGGTTGTTGTCTTACCGTTTGTTCCGGTAACTACTATTATCTTCATTCCTCTGGAAACAACTTCAAGAATCTTCTTATCAAATAGCATTGCAGAACGTCCCGGAAGAGTTGTTCCTCCTTTGTGGAGAACTCTTAATGCTGTTCTTGTAAGCTTACAGGCCGAGACCGATAAAAATATTTTGATTGGATTATGATTTTTCATTGACATTTCTCCGTATATCATCTATATATAGGATAATCGTGAGCATATATTCACAGCGCTTCCTAACATTCGGGATGTACGTACTCGCATATAGCTTGTTATTATGCAAGCATAAACAAGCTGTATATGCGATACTCTACTGTCTGCTTCGCAGACACATCCCTCATGATTAGAAAGCCACTGCTTCGCAGTAAGCATGATATAAGATATCAATAGAAGCCTGCAAGCAGTCATATTGATATCTTATATCATACGCTGTGAATAGTACCAAATTACCACAAAAATCCCTTTATTTCAAGGCGATTGTGTATTGACAAGAGGCCTGGTTCGTGGTATTATAGTCGCGTAACAGTTTTGTAACAATTAATCGTTGGATGTAAAAATTTTGTAACAAAGCACAAGATATTGTGCCATGTATAACCTAAGGAGGTTACATAATGTATAAACCAAATAAGAGAGTCGTTGCTGTTTGTCTTGCAAGTGCAATGTTCGCATCAGGATTTGGAATTCAAAAATCTGTTGAAGCAGGACAGTCATATGACTCATCGAATGTGGGAATTTCAAACAAGGTTAGTGAGTATTTAGCACAGGGTGAAACAGAAGATCCTATATCAGATCTTACTGCAGGAGCTGTAACAAAGGAGACAATCGCAGCAGAGGAAGCTGCCGCAGCAGAGGCTGCAACAGAGGCAGAGGCTGCAGAAGCTACAGTAACAGATGCTTCTCCTACAGATACAAAGGTATATTCACAGTTCCAGGACAGAGCAGTAGTAACTGCAGACAGCAAGGTTAACATCAGAACAGAGGCAAACGGTGATTCTGAAGTTATCGGTGTTCTTGATAGAGGTGGTGTCTGCTTAGTAGATGAGATCGGACCTGAGTGGACAAAGATCGAGTCCGGTACCTGTGTAGGATATATTTCAAATGATTATCTTGCATACGGAGATGATGCAGGAGTATGGTGTGAAGAGAACGGAATCACAAGAAGAGCCGTTATCAATACTGCAACACTTAAGGTAAGAGAGGGTAAAGATGAATCAAGTGATTGTGTAACCCTTGTTCCTGAAGGTGAAGAGTACTATGTATACAGTACAAGTGGTGAATGGACTGAGGTTTCAGTTGATGATGATATAAGAGGATTCGTTAAGAGTGAGTACGTAACAGTAACATTTGAGAATCCAAGAGCCGTTTCAGTTGAGGAGCAGGCAGAGGCTGACAGAATAGCTAAGGAAGAAGCTGATAAGGCATGGCTTGAGTATCTTGCTCAGCAGGAAGCTGAAGCACAGGCAGCTCAGGTAGCACAGCAGCAGACAGCAGGTCAGACAGCACAGCCGGCAGCAGATCAGCAGGCACAGCCGGCAGCACAGCCAGTAGCAGAGCAGCCGGCAGCAGAGCAGCCAGCAGCACAGCCGGCAGCAGAGCAGCCAGCGGCAGAACAGCCGGCAGCAGAGCAGCCAGCTGAGCCAGTAGCAGAACCTGCAACAGAGGCAGCAACAGAAGCTCCTACAGAGGCACCTTCTATAGCAGCACCTGCAGGATCAACAGGTATCGACCTTGCTAACTATGCATGTCAGTATGTTGGTGTTATTCCTTACATCTGGGGTGGATCAAGCCTTTCATCAGGTGTTGACTGTTCAGGATTTACAATGTGTGTATATGCACAGTGGGGATATTCACTTCCTCATAACGCAGCAGCACAGTCAGGATATGGTACAGAAGTAAGTCTTTCAGATCTTCAGGCCGGAGACCTTCTCTTCTACAGCAATGGTGGTGGTATCGGACACGTAGCTATCTACATCGGTGGTGGTTCAGTTGTTCATGCTTCTAACTCAAGAGATGGTATAAAGATTTCTTCTTACAACTACAGAACTCCTGTTAAGGCTGTAAGAATTCTCGGACAGTAATTAAATAATCAGGTAATGTTCAGTGGCCTCGGCAATTGTGCCGGGGCCATTTTTTGGGTTTCGCGCCATGAATGCGCTCTAACGGGGAAACCATTGGTTTGTGGTGAAAGTCTCAAAAGTGGAAAAAATATGTCATTTAGGGGTTTTTGTGCATGTTGCACAAAGGATTGACGCTACGGTTGACAATAATTAACATAAGAAGACAAGTAGACCTGTTGATAACTACGCCCGTAACAGCCCTATTTTATTGTTATTAACAAAGTTATCAACATTATCAACATTTTATGAGTGGACATAATCTGATTATTATGGGGTTATAAAACAATAAAAATTCGGAGTTTTTAACAAACTTTTGAAAAAAATGGATTTTTTAAAAGACTAAAATGCTCAGATTGAAAGATAATTATCAATGTGTTATACTGTTTTTGAGTTTATCTTTTGTGATAAACAATACTAGCGAGAAGGAGAACAAAACTATGAATTATATGATTAGTGGAAAAAATATCGACGTAACTGAGGGGTTAAAACAGGCTATATATGATAAGCTTGGAAGACTGGAGAAGTTTTTTACTGAGGACACCAATGCACAGGTTACTTTATCTGTAGAAAAGGAGAGACAGAAGATAGAGGTAACTATCCCTATGAAGGGACATATCATCCGTGCTGAGCAGGTAAGTGATGATATGTATGTATCTATTGATATGGTAGCAGAGATTATTGAAAGACAGGTGGTCAGATATAAAAAGAAGATTATAGATCAGAATCAGGATGCAGCATACTTCCAGGACAGATTCCTTGAGGAAGAGGATTCAGAGGAGTTTGATGAGATACAGATCATCAGAAGCAAGAGATTTGCCGTAAAGCCTATGTATCCGGAGGATGCATGTGTACAGATGGAGCTTCTCGGACATAGCTTCTTTGTATTCAGAAATGCTGAAACAGATGAGGTAAATGTGGTTTATAAGAGAAAAGGAAACACATATGGCCTTATTGAGCCTGAATTCTAATATTTGATGTAGAGGGTGCGGATAAATGAAGTTTTGTTTAAATTGCGGTAGACAGATAGACGATTCGTCGGCGTTTTGTCCTTATTGCGGAGGTTCTCAGCCGGATATAAGCAAGCAGAGTCCGGGACTTATGCTACCGGCTGTTATACCAAATCCGGGAATGCAAAACAGTCAGGCTCAGCAGGGATATGGTTATTATGGTGGACCTATGCAGGGAAATCAGTACTATGGAGGCCAGATGCAGGGTAGTCCATATGTAAATAACCAGATGCAGGGCAACCCATATGCAAACCAGATGCAGGGCAACCCATATGCAAACCAGATGCAGGGATCTATGATGAACGGTGCACAGTATGGCGGCGTTCAGATGAATATGCAGAACCAACCGGTATATATGAAGAAACAGAGCTTCTTTTCAAGAATTCCGAAACCGCTTCTTATAATAATTCCGGCAGCGGTAGTATTGCTGGTAGTGTTGCTGATCATTCTGCTGAATATAAGAGGTGCAAGCACCTATAAGGGAGCAGTTGATGACTTCTTTGATGCGGTTGCTACAGGCAGTGCTTCAAAGACACTTAAAACTATGATGCCTTCAAGCATGGAAAATGATCTGAATGATGCTATTCAAAATGGTGATTTAGATGATTTCTATTATGATTCCATAGAGGAAGCTCTTGAAGAAGAGTATGATGATCTTATTGATGATGACTATGAATTCAGAGGCGTCAGTATAGAGGACAAAGATAAGCTTTCGAAAAGTGAGCTTCGGAAGCTTAAGAAAAGATGGAAAGAAGAGCTGGGTACTGATGTTGATATAACTAATGCATATGATGTAGACGTTGAATATCAGTTCAGATCCAAGAACAGCAAAAGATGGTATGACGGTGATCTTAGCTTTGTTCTTTATGAAGTTGATGGCAAATGGTTTGCCATGCCGGGAAGATTTTCCTATTAATAAATCAAATGATTATTACGAGAGTCGGATGGATGATTCCATCCGGCTTTTTCTTCTTTAAATCCCTGAAAACCATTTTAATACACAAATCCTAAAAACACTTGATAGAATAAGGCTTTAATGGTATAGTAGTAAAATGGTTTTTTGACTACAGTTTCATTTAGTCATAAATAAATGGATTAAAAACAAACTTCTAGTAATGGAGGAATTACGATGTCACTAGTTGATAAATTATTTGGTACCTATAGTGACCGTGAACTGAAAAAGATTGACTCCCTGGTCGATGAGGTAATGGCTCTTGAGGATAAATACAACAGTGAGAGCTTTACCGATGATATGCTCAGAGCTAAGACTGATGAGTTTAAAGCTGCACTTGCTGACGGTAAGACTCTGGACGATATACTTGTAGATGCATTTGCGGTAGTCAGAGAGGCTGCCTGGAGAGTTCTGGGTATGAGACCGTACAGAGTTCAGGTTATCGGTGGTATTGTACTTCATCAGGGCAGACTTGCCGAGATGCGTACAGGTGAAGGTAAAACACTTGTTTCCACTATGCCGGCTTATTTGAATGCACTTGCCGGAAAGGGAGTACATATTGTAACGGTTAATGATTATCTGGCACTGCGTGACTCTGAGTGGATGGGAAGAGTTCATGAGTTCCTGGGACTTAAGGTTTCTGCCGTACTTCATGATTCTACCAGAGAAGAGAGACAGGCCGCATATAATTCAGATATCACATATATAACAAATAATGAGCTGGGATTTGATTATCTGAGAGATAACATGGTTACATATAAGGAGCAGCTGGTTCAGCGTGGTCTCCATTATGCTATCATCGATGAGATAGACTCTATCCTTATTGATGAGGCAAGAACTCCGCTTATTATTTCAGGACGTGGCGGAAAGCCTACAGAGTTATATAAGATCTGCGACAATCTGGCGAAGCGTATGACGAGAGGTACTGCTTCCACAGAGATAACTAAGGCACAGGCTCTTCTTGGCGAGCAGGTTGAGGAGGATGGAGATTACCTTGTTAATGAGAAGGATAACTTCATTGTATTCACTGAGCAGGGTGTTAAGCAGATAGAGAATTATCTTGATATTACCAACCTTACGGATCCTGAGCATATTGATGAATATCACTGTATGCTGCAGGCTGTCAGAGCTCATGCGCTTATGCACAGAGATAAGGACTATATCGTTAAGGATAACGAGGTTCTCATAGTTGATGAGTTTACAGGCCGTGTTATGCCGGGAAGAAGATTCAGTGATGGTCTTCATCAGGCACTCGAAGCAAAGGAAAACGTAAAGGTAAATCGTGAGAACAAGACTCTTGCAACCATTACATTCCAGAACTTCTTTAACAAATATGAAAAGAAGGCAGGTATGTCCGGTACAGCCCAGACAGAGGAAACTGAGTTCCGTGAGATATACGGAATGGATGTTGTTGTAATTCCTCCGAATAAGCCTGTTATCAGAAAGGATCTGGAGGATTCCCTCTATGATTCCAAGGAGAACAAGCTGAAAGCTATAGTAAATGCTGTGGCAGAGGCACATGAAAGAAAACAGCCCGTACTTGTTGGTACGGCAAACATAGAGGCTTCCGAGGTTCTTAGTAAGATGCTCACAAAAAGAGGCATTAAGCATAATGTCCTCAATGCCAAGTTCCATGACAAGGAAGCTGAGATCGTAGCTCAGGCAGGACGTGTCGGAGCTGTTACCATTGCCACAAACATGGCAGGTCGTGGTACTGATATCGTTCTTGGTGGTAACCCTGAGAAAATGGCTGAAAAGATACTGGCTGATCAGGGACTTGCACTTGAGGATGCTTCAGATGCTGAGATAAAGGCAGCACTTAGTGAGGCAAAGAAGATATCAGAGGAAGAATCCGTAACAGTAAAAGAGCTGGGTGGTCTTAAGGTTATCGGTACTGAGAGACATGAGTCCAGACGTATAGATAATCAGTTGCGTGGACGTTCAGGACGTCAGGGAGATCCTGGAGAATCAAAGTTCTATCTTTCCCTGGATGATGATCTTCTCAGACTTTTCGGAGCTGAGAGAACTATGGGAATGCTCAGAAAGCTCAGTAATGCTGAGACGGGTGAAATCATCGAAAATAAGATGGTTACAAAGAGTATTGCCACAGCTCAGAAGAGAATAGAGTCCAACCATTACGGAGTAAGAAAGAACCTGCTTGAGTTCGACCAGGTAAATAACGAACAGCGTGAGGTTATTTACGAGGAAAGAAGAAAGGTTCTTGACGGAGAGAACATGCATGACAGTGTTCGTGAAATGATCAGTGAAACTGTCGGAAAGTTCTGTGATAAGTTTGTTTCGACTGAGATAGATCCGGATGAGTGGGATATGGCTGCACTTGCAGAGGAGCTTAAAGGAACAGTTCCTCCTAAGAAAGAAGGATTTAATCCGAAACCTACTGATGAAGAGAAGAAGAAGGGTGATGCAGAAGGCTTCAAAGAGAGAATTCAAAGTGAAGCTCTTGATGAGTTTGAGACCTTCTGTGATGCAGTATATGAAAGCAAAGAGCTCCTTCAGGAGTTTGAGCGTAAGATGATCATGCAGGCTGTTGATGAGAGATGGATGGAGCAGATAGATGACATGGAACAGCTCCGTCAGGGTATCGGACTCCAGGGATATGGAAACAGAGATCCTGTAGTTGAATACAAGCTTGCAGGTTTTGACATGTTCAACGAGATGATATCGGCTATCAGAGAGAGAGTCGCATTTAACATGACTCATTATATTCCAAAGCCGAAGGAAGAGGCTGTTCGTGAACAGGTTGCAAAAGAAACCGGAACAAACAAAGATGATTCAGTTAAAAAGGGACCGAAGGTTAACAAGAACAAGAAGATCGGAAGAAACGATCCATGTCCTTGCGGATCCGGAAAGAAGTATAAGAACTGCCATCTGCCACTTGGTGGATGGGATGGACCTGTAAAATAATACTGGAAACGGACGGTGTCTGGTTATTCAATGTTTTTATATACAGTATAAGAACGGTGGAGAAATAAATCGTGCTAGAATTAGACGAGTACAAGCTGGAGCTTCAGAAGTATAAGAAGCCCTTGGAAGAGGTAAGGGATTCGCTGGATATTGAAGCTAAGGAAAACAGAATAGCAGAGCTGGAAAAGGCTATGGAAGCTTCTGATTTCTGGGATGATGTTGAGAATTCCGGAAAGGTCATGAAGGAGATAAAGGGACTGAAGAGTACCATTGAAAATTATAATGGTATGAAGCAGGACTATGAAGATATCGAAACCATGATTGAAATGGCTGATGAAGAGGGCGATGATGATCTGGTTGCCGAAACCGGTGAACTGCTCAGAAGCTTTTCTAAGCGATTTGAAGCATTTCGTATAGAGACCCTTCTGTCAGGAGAGTTTGATGCTAATGATGCTACAGTCAAGATAAATGCCGGAACCGGCGGGACTGAGGCCTGTGACTGGACCAGTATGGTTTACAGGATGTATACCAGATGGGCAGAAAAACACGGCTTTCAGGTAACGGTGCTGGATATTCTGGACGGCGATGAAGCCGGACTTAAGACTGTAACATTTCAGATATCAGGATATCATGCATATGGATATATGAAGTCCGAGCATGGAGTTCACAGGCTGGTACGAATATCACCATTTAATGCAAATGGAAAGAGGCAGACTTCGTTTTGTGCAGTTGAGGTACTTCCGGTAATCGATGAAGCAATCGAGATAGAGGTTGCCGATGATGATATAAGGATAGATACATACAGAGCCAGCGGAGCCGGCGGACAGCATATAAACAAGACTTCTTCTGCAATACGAATAACTCATATCCCAACAGGAATAGTTGTCCAATGTCAGAATGAAAGAAGTCAGCATCAGAATAAGGATCAGGCAATGAAGATGCTGAAGTCCAAGCTGTATCTGTTGAAAGAACAGGAAAATGCCGAAAAAATGTCAGGTATAAGAGGCGAGACTTTTGAAAATGGATTCGGAAGTCATATCAGATCTTATTTCCTTCAGCCTTATACCCTGGTAAAGGATTCCAGAACCGGCTGCGAAACAGGTGATGCTTACAAGGTTCTTGATGGAGGAATCGATGATTTCATTAACGCCTATCTGGTATGGATGGCGGCAGGACCGGAGGAATAGAATGTCATCCTGAGCGAAGCGAAGGATCTTTAAATTATAAAAGAGGAAACAACAATGATCAATGTAGCAATTCTCGGATATGGAACAGTCGGATCAGGCGTGTTCAAAATAATCAATGATAACAACAGCCATATATCACGTCGTGCAGGCGATGAGGTAAAGGTAAAGTATGTGCTGGATCTCAGGGATTTTCCCGGAGACCCTGTAGAAGATGTGCTTGTTCATGATGTAGATATTATTATGAACGATGATGATGTGGATGTTGTCGTTGAGGTTATGGGCGGTGTTGAGCCGGCATATACATTTGTTAAAAGAGCTTTGGAGAGCGGAAAAAGTGCTTGTACCTCCAATAAGGAGCTGGTTGCAAAGCATGGAGCTGAGCTTCTGACCATCGCTCAGGAGAAGAATGTTAACTTCTTCTTTGAAGCTTCTGTCGGTGGCGGAATCCCTATAATCCGTCCGCTTATTGAGTGCCTTACAGTTGATCATATTGAAGAGATACAGGGTATCATGAACGGTACCACAAATTACATCCTTACTAAGATGGAGGATGAGGGTGCTGATTTCGATACTGTACTTAAGGATGCACAGGATAAGGGTTATGCCGAGAGAAATCCTGAGGCAGATATCGAGGGCTATGATGCCTGCAGAAAGATCGCTATCCTTGCGTCACTTGCTTATGAGAAGCAGGTTGATTTTGAGGATATCTATACAGAAGGAATTACAAAGATCACTACAGCTGATTTTGATTATATGAAGAAAATAGGGGCTTCGATCAAGCTTCTCGGAATTGCTAAGAAGGTTGATGGAAAGACCTATTCGATGGTTGCTCCATTTGTTGTATATCAGGAGAATCCGCTTTACAATGTAAAGGATGTCTTCAATGCAATCCTTGTAAAGGGTGATATGCTTGGTGATGTAATGTTCTACGGAAAGGGAGCAGGAAGTCTTCCGACAGCAAGCGCAGTTGTATCTGACGTTGTTGATGCAGTAAAGAGACAGGGATATACTGCAAAGATATATTGGAGTGATACAAAGAGAGAGCTTGGGGGCGTTGATGCATTTACAACACCTTACTTTGTGAGAGTCAGTGTTGGTGATAGCTCAGATGAGGCCTCAGTAAAGGCTCTTAAGAGTAAAGTTGAGGAAGTCTTCGGACAGGTTGATTTTATTGATGGAGAAAAATCCGGAGAGATTGCATTTATCACAAAAGAGCTTTCCGGTTCTGAATTTGATAAAGCGGCTGAGAACTTTGACATAATAAGCCGTATTCGAGTGAGTTAATAATAGCCTGAAGGTGTCTGTTGCAGACAGATAAGGTGTTAACGGGGGAGTAAAGATTCAGGAGGCATGTAAGATGCTAATAGTTAAAAAGTTCGGTGGAACATCGGTCGGAAATAAAGACCGCATATTTAATGTGGCAAACCGATGCATCGAGGATTACAAAAAAGGAAATGATGTTGTGGTTGTTCTTTCTGCCATGGGTAAGTACACGGATGTGCTTATAGATATGGCGAAGGAGATAAATCCGAATCCTCCGAAGAGAGAAATGGATATGATCCTTACAACGGGAGAACAGCAGTCAGTTGCTCTTATGGCAATGGCCATGGCGTCTATGGGAGTTCCGGCAGTTTCGCTGAATGCATACCAGGTGGCTATGCATACCACAAGTAATTACAGCAATGCCAGAGTCAAAAGGATAGATACCGAGAGAATAAGGACTGAGATAGAGCAGCATAAGATAGTAATTGTTACAGGTTTCCAGGGTGTAAACAAATTTGATGATTACACAACTCTGGGAAGAGGCGGTTCTGATACAACCGCCGTTGCTATAGCAGCTGCACTTCATGCAGATAAATGTGAGATATATACGGACGTTGACGGTATATATACGGCAGACCCCAGAAAGGTTCCGACAGCCCGCAAACTGGAAAAGGTTACATATGATGAGATGCTTGAGCTGGCAACTCTCGGAGCGGGAGTGCTCCATAACCGTTCGGTTGAGCTGGCAAAGAAATACGGAGTACGTCTGGTAGTACGTTCCAGTCTGAATACAAATGAAGGAACCGTTGTAAGGGAGGGAAGTAAAATGGAAAAGATGATAGTAAGCGGTGTTGCAGCCGATCCGGATGCAGCCAGAGTTGCGGTAATAGGACTTACAGATGAGCCGGGAATTGCATTTAAGATGTTCAATGCACTGGCAAAGCAGAATATAAATATAGATATGATCCTTCAGTCGATAGGAAGACATGGAAAGAAGGATATTTCATTTACATGTACAGATGATGATGCTGATCTTGCAAAGGAGATCATAGAGGATCTGATGGAATTTGAGGAAATCGATGTAGATAAGAAGGTTTCCAAGGTTTCTATAGTCGGTGCAGGAATGCAGAGTCATCCGGGCGTTGCCGCAAAAATGTTTGAAGCTCTTTATGATGCAAATATCAATATTCGTATGATATCCACATCTGAGATAAGAGTAACTGTTCTTATAAACGAGAAGAATACAGAGAGAGCAATGAATGCTATTCATGATAAGTTCAATCTCGGTGAGGAATAAAGATTGTAATGAGAAAGAGAGCACAATTTGTGCTCTCTTCTTTAAATAAGTCAGTTAATATTTCGGTTAAATATTATCGTTTGTTTACTGACAGCCCATCCAGATAGGTCTTAAACAATTCTTTCTTTTTTGCGGAAAGGGAATTATATCTGTTGATCACTTTCTGATCTTCAAGATCCAGATTTGCCTCTCTGAGGGGCACCTCTTCAAAAGCAAAGAATTCAGACAGTGTTATATCGAATGCTTTACATATTCTGGTCAGAGTTGGAATTGTCGGGTAACATTTAAGCTGGAAGATATTATTTATGCTGGAAGTCGGAACTCCGGACTCTTTGGAAAGTCTGTATGGAGTCCAGCTTTTTATTATTAGCAGTTCCTTCAGCCTATCTACAATCTGTTGTTCGGTCATAATGGTGTCTCCTGTATTACTAAAATCTTGAGTCGTTAGACAGCCTCGTGTTTCAAAAGGTTCTTTTGACCCCTATACAATGTGATTATAAAATAAAAGTAATGGGAACACATAGAACTAATATCTGGCATAAAATTTCAGATAAAACTAAAAAGGGGATGGGAAAAGGCAGAAAATTAGCCAGATTAAAGCATACCTTATCTTCGGAATATGGCTGATAGGGGTTAAAAAAATAATAGATTTTAATTCATAAGTAATTTATAATGACATAAGTGTCATAGGTCAACAAGCATTCTTGCTTGCAGGAAAAGCATCAACGGAGGAAACATACTGTTGGATTTTATTAAGAAAAACAAAAAAGTTCTTCTTACGATAACGGCGGTAATCGTTCTTGTGGGGTTTACTGCGGCTATTATGCTTATTTTCAGTCGTGCCAAAAATACCGAGGAAGAGACTGAGGCTCCGAGAGCAACAACCGGTCAGATAACACTTCAGACTACGGAACTGGTAACTGAGGCAGTAACGGAGGAAATTACTGAAGAGTTAACGGAGGTTCCGGCTGCTACTGCAGATGAGCCGGTGACTGAGGAAGAGACAACCACCGAGACTGCGAAAAAAACAACGTCGGATCCTTCAAAGTATTTCCGTGAAGATATAGAGGACAAAGAGAAACCCCTGCTTCTTATCAGCTCTGCAAGCGTGGATATTGTAAAGGGGGAAGCCTTTGACATACACAAGTATATAGGCTACGCAGATGATGCGGATAGAGACGTGGAGCTTAAGATAACCGGAGAAGTGGATACAAATACGGTGGGAAGCTATGATATCAGCTACTCACTAAAGGATGATGTGGGAAATGAAACCACAGGAAACATGAAGGTTAATGTAGTAGCATCGGCTCCCCCTGCATCAGGAGAAGCACCTCAGCGTACGCCATTTAGCGATTTTAAAGCAAAATACGGGGGAGATAATGTAAGTCTCGGAATAGATGTGTCCAGATGGGATGGAAATATAGATTTCCAGAAGGTCAAGGATGCAGGTTGTGATTTTGTAATAATGAGACTTGGCGGATATGATGACGGAGAGCTGTATACAGACAGATGCTATCTGCAGAACATAAAAAATGCAAAGGATGCCGGTCTGAAGATCGGTATTTACTGGCATGCAGAGGAAAGCGGCTATGATGAAGTAAAAGCCAGTGTTAAGTATCTGCTGGATGTTCTTGATGGTGAAAAACTGGATTTCCCTATAGCATATGACTGGGAGGATTTCGGAAATTTTGAAAGCTATGGGATGAATCTTCAGGATATTAACGACTGTTATCATGTTTTTGAAGAGGAACTGGGGGCTGCAGGCTATGATGTATGTCTTTACAGCAGTAAAAACTTCCTTCTGAATACATGGAAGGACAGAGGGGATACCATGGTATGGCTGGCGCATTATACTTCCAACACCGACTTTACCGGAGAATATTTTATGTGGCAGCAGACAAGTACCGGTGGAATGGATGGAATAGATCATAACGTAGACTTTAACGTTCTTTATAATAATCAAAATAATTAATATTTATACATCGAAGGAGAAGGATTATGGCAAGCAGGATGGATTACAAAAGAAAAGACTATATAACATGGGATCAGTATTTTATGGGGATTGCACTTCTGTCGGCTGAGAGAAGTAAGGATCCGAATACAAGAGTGGGCGCATGTATAGTGGACGAGGATAACCGTATACTTTCCATGGGATATAATGGAATGCCACAGGGATGTGATGATGATGATATGCCATGGGGAAGAGATGGAGAGCCTCTTGAAAGCAAATATGTATTTGTATGTCATGCGGAGCTGAATGCCATACTTAACTTTCGTGGGAACAGAAATCTCAAGGGCACAAAGGTTTATGTGACTCTTTTCCCATGTAACGAATGTGCAAAGGCCATCATTCAGAGCGGAATAGCTGAGATTATCTATATGTCGGATAAATATGCAGGTACAGAAGGAACCATAGCAGCAAAGAAAATGTTTGATATGGCGGGTGTAAAGTATCGTCAGTATGTTCCTGCAGGACGTGATGTGACCTTAAGTATATAGGTATGGACTACTCTGAGTAAAAATATTATAATAGTATATGTGTTGTGAGACCATATCAGATGTAAAAACGTAGGTGAACAAAGTGAAAATACTTGGAATAGACAGTTCGGGAATGGTGGCATCGGTTGCGGTGGTTCAGGATGATGTTGTGATAGCGGAGTATACCATGAATCACAAGAAGACTCATTCCGAAACCCTTCTCCCAATGATAGATGAGATAATGAAAACATCTGAGACGAGGATGGAGGAGCTGGATGCCATAGCCATTGCATCGGGACCGGGTTCATTTACCGGCCTCAGGATAGGAGCAGCAACGGCGAAAGGACTTGCCCTTGCGATAGACAGGCCTATCGTACCGGTTAAGACCTGTGAAGGTCTGGCCTTCAATATGTGGGGAACCGAAGGTCTTGTCTGTCCTATAGTTGATGCAAGAAGAAATCAAGTATATACGGGACTTTACAAGGTTCTGGGACAGATAGAAGTTATTATGGATCAGATACCGATGGATATCCATGAACTGATAGGAGAGATAAATAAATACGGGAAAGATAATCCGCAGGCGGCGGTTACATTTCTCGGAGACGGAGTTCCCATATATGAAAACATCATATGGGAAGAAACAGAGGTGCCAACTAAGCTTGCCCCTGCAATGATGAATCGTCAGAGAGGTGCATCGGTTGCAACCCTGGGAATTAATCTGTATAAAGAAGGTAAATATATAAATGCTGATGATTTTGCACCGGAATATTTGAGAAAATCACAAGCTGAAAGAGTGAGGGAGATAAATGCATAACAGTAAAAAATCATTTAGACGGAAAATAAGAAAAAGCATAACAGGACTGCTGGTTTTATCCTTTGCATTTTCGGGAGCGGTAGTTTATAACGGATCTGACTTTACAGTAAATGCTGAAGGTCAGAATGAAACTGTAGATGACAATGGAAGTCAGAAAAAGGATAAGGAAGAGATAAAAAAGGGCTGGCAGTTTAACGAGGCAAAAGGAGGCTATTCTTATTACGAGAATGGAAAGGCCGTAACAGGCTTTAAGAAGCTGGGAGAAAGAACCTATCTTTTTGACAAGAACGGAATAGTGCAGCAGGGATTTGTCAAGGTTGATAAGACTCTTTACTATTTAGGACGTTTTGATATAGAAAAGGCCGAGGCAGGAACTGCTGAAAAGAATGAGACCGGTTTCCAGAAGATGAGCAATCAGAAGGACGGAAGAAGCGCATATTTTTATATCTATGAGGACCTGAAGGTTGCTACCGGATTGCAGGAGGTAGAAGGCAAGGTATGTCTGTTTGATGGTGATGGAGCTATGCAGACAGGCTGGCAGAAGTCCGGCGATAAGTGGTTCTACTTCGGTGAAAAGCCTGAAAACTTCGGAATGCATAAGAGCTGCTGGGTTGATGACTACTGGATTGATGCAGATGGAACACAGACCTATCCTCACAAGGGAGCATGGGGTAGTGACAGCTGGGGCTGGTGGTACGGTGATGCAACCGGCTGGTACCCGGTTAATCAGTGGCTTCAGATAGACAGTAAATGGTACTATTTCGATGAATGGGGATATATGGTAAGAGCAGCCTGGAGGAATATAGGAGGAGTTTATTACTATTTCAATTTTGACGGAACTCTCCAGGAAGGTGCCAGAACTAGTGAAGGTGAAGAGACAGGTCAGTATATAGACGGCTTCTGGGTAGATCATTCAGGCGCATGGACAGGAGCTACAGCTTACTGGTACTGGGATGGAACCGGTTATCAGCTTTGGGATAACAACGGATGGCATGCTACGGATACTGAATATATTATTGATCAGACACGTATCCAGTTTGATGAAGCAGGTTATGCAAATTACGGCGGCACTTATCTGACTACAGTTCCTCCGATGGGCGGTGCAGCTTCTGCTGCAAAGAATAATATTATTCAGTATGCTTCAAGAAGTCTGGGATTCCCATATGTATATGGCGGACAGACTATGGCCGGAACGGACTGCTCCGGTTTCACCATGCTGGCTTATAATTACGGAGGATATTATCTGCCTCATAATGCAGGAATGCAGTATACTACACTTTCAAGTAATGAAGTATGGATATCAGAGGTTCAGCCGGGAGATCTGCTTTTCTATATGTCAGGAGATGTGGCACATGATTACGGAACAGGTATCGGCCATGTGGCTCTGTATATCGGAAATGGTCAGACACTTGAGGCGGGAGATAAGAGAAATGGTTACAGATGGCATGCTGATAAAGCTGCATATGTGATCAAATAAGTTTTTCAAAGAGAAGAAATGGTTTTATTAGCTGATATTGCTTCACTGGAGAAAGCGGTTTTTCCGGATGCCTGGGATGAAGCGGCGCTGGAGAGTACATTTGAATATGATTATAATCACCTGCTTACCGAAAAACGTAATGGGAAGGTGATCGGATATATCATCTATTCGGATGTTCAGGGAGATGCTGAGCTTCTCAGGATTGCTGTGGATAAAAGATACCGGAGACAGGGAATCGCCGCAGGACTGATGGAAAGCATGCTTGATGAACTGACGGATGCCGGGGCTGAAAGAGTGAGTCTTGAGGTGAGGGCGCATAATATATCGGCAGTTGCACTATATAAAAAGTTTGGGTTCAAGGATATTTTTATCAGATCAAACTATTATCACGATCCTGAGGATGATGCTTTGATTTTCCAGAAGATTCTTTGAAGTTGTTTATAAGAGTATCCGTATCAGGCCATGATATGGGTACTTTTTCTTTTATTTGGTGTTATTTAGGTTATGTGGTATACTCTTGAGGAGAAATTTGGAAATAAGATACTTAGAACTCATTTGAAAAGAGGAAATGTATAATGATAGATGTGTGCTTACTTGGTACAGGCGGAATGATGCCTCTGCCATACAGAGCACTGACCTCTCTGATGCTGAGATATAACGGAAGCAGTCTTCTTGTGGATTGCGGAGAGGCGACTCAGATATCGGTAAGAAGAAGAGGTTGGAGTTTTAATCCGATAGATGTTATTTTTATTACCCATTTTCATGCGGATCATATAAGCGGACTTCCGGGAATGCTTCTTGCCATGGGAAATGCAGACCGGACGGAGCCGGTTACCATAGTCGGACCCCAGGGGATAGAACATGTGGTAAGATCACTTTGTGTTATTGCACCGAGACTTCCATTTGAACTTAGGTTTATTGAGCTGGACAGAGCAAAGGACAGCGAAACTCTGGAGCTCTGCGGACTCAGAGTAAATGCATTTAAAGTGAATCATAATATGCTTTGTTATGGTTATAGCTTTGAACTGGACAGGGCAGGTAAGTTTGATGCCGAGGCGGCGTCGGCTCTCGGGCTTCCGGTTCAGCTGTGGGGAAAGCTTCAAAATGGTGAGGTCGTTGAGCACGAGGGAAAGATATATACAGGTGATATGGTAATGGGACCTCCGAGGAAGGGGCTGAAGATTACCTATACAACGGATACAAGACCAACAGACAGGATCTGCGAAGAGGCCTTAGGGGCGGATATATTTATCTGTGAAGGAATGTACGGAGAAAAGGACGAGGAGTCTTTTTCCAAGGCGAAGGAAAAAAAGCATATGACTATGTATGAGGCGGCAGAGATTGCAAGGAAGGCACAGCCGAAACAGCTTTGGCTGACCCATTATTCACCGTCTATGATAAAGCCCGAGCAATATGAGGATGCCGTTTGCGAGATATTTCCGGGAGCGGTGATCAGCAAGGACAGAAGAACAGTTGAACTTAAATTTGAAGACTAATGCCATTATCATTTTGAGCTAAATGATTTTATCTGAAGACAGGTGGCAAAGAATAGTTAGGAAGACAGATGAAAAAATATATTCTGGGAATAGAAACCTCCTGCGATGAGACTGCGGCTGCAGTGGTGGCAGACGGCAGAGAGGTAATATCAAATGTTATATATACACAGATACCTACCCACACTCTTTATGGTGGTGTAGTTCCGGAGATAGCATCACGGGAGCATGTACTGAAGATCAATCAGGTTATAAAGAAAGCTCTTTCGGATGCGGAGCTTGACTGGTCGGATATTACGGCTATAGCGGTTACATACGGCCCCGGACTGGTGGGACCGCTGCTTATAGGAGTAAGCACGGCGAAGGCACTGGCTTATGCAAAAGGAATTCCCCTTGTGGGTGTGAATCATATAGAGGGGCATATTTGTGCGAACTATCTGACAGAGAAGAAAGATCCTTCGTCGCAGGTTCCTCAGGATGACAAGTTGAGTCCTCCCTATATGTGCCTTGTAGCCTCCGGCGGACATTCGCATATAGTGAGAGTTGATGATTATGATAAGTTCACTATTATCGGAAGAACCCATGATGATGCTGCAGGTGAAGCTTTTGATAAGGTTGCACGTGCTATAGGACTGGGATATCCCGGTGGTCCGAAGGTTGATAAGCTGGCCAGGGAAGGAAATCCTCAGGCTATAGATTTTCCTAGAGCCAGTGTGGGAGACTCTCCCTATGATTTTTCCTTCAGTGGTATTAAATCTGCAGTGCTGAATTATCTGAACGGAGCTGAGATGAAGGGACTGGAGGTTAATAAGGCCGATGTGGCGGCTTCCTTCCAGCAGGCAGTTATTGATGTTCTGGTGGATCATACCATTAAGGCGGCGCAGGATCATAATATGAAGACAGTTGCTCTTGCAGGCGGAGTTGCCGCAAATTCTCTTCTAAGAAAGACTATGAAAGAGCGGGCTGAAAAAAATGGGCAAATTTTTAACTGCCCTGAACTGATATACTGTACAGACAACGGAGCGATGATTGCTTCAGCAGGATATTTTGAATATGAATCGGGAAGGCGTGCGGATCTTTATCTCAACGCTGTTCCAAACCTGAAAATAGGTGAGCGTTAATTATTCAAGGTAATAATAAATAATAAAGGGAGGTTTTTAAGTATGAGGAGTAGTAAAAAAAGGAGTAAGGTTATATCGCTGATCCTTGTAGCTGCATTTTTTATTGCAGGTGCTTTTTCGGGAAGCACAGTAAAGAATGTGCAGGCGGCAGATGGTTACCAGTTGTTAAAAAACGGAGAGTTTGTCACTCTTGATTATAACAAGATCAGTGATGGAGACAGTACTGAGAAGCAACATATTAAGTATCTGAAGATTGAAGTACCGGAAGCAGGACTTGTTGAGTTTGATTGTGCTTATGTTTCTAATATAGAAGATGCGGGAACAGAACCATTATTATATGATCTTGAATTAAGACCGGATCATTTAGGTTATATGGGAACTACTGAATTTACTCCTGCAGGCTGGGGAAGTTTTCATGTGGCTAAAGATTCCAGTGAAAATAGAGGTCATGCGGATTTCTTTTTAGCAAAGGGAACATATAAATTTAAATTAAAAACAACAGGTATATATGACAAGATAGATAAAAAATATGTATTTCCTACTATTAAGTTCAAATATACATTAACCGGATATGAAAGCAAGTATAGTATAGATATGATCGGACCTTTCCCTGCAGGTCAAAAAGGTATATCAGAAGATGATCGTTATATCTGGGACATAGGGAAAAAAGAAGATATGAATATCTTTTGGGCAGATGAAGCAAAAGATGATACTGACTCTGTAGATTACTGGTATTCATTATATTTCAGAGTTGATGTGCCAAAGGATGGAAAGTATGTTTCATTGGTAAACAGAATAAAAACTGATATAAATAACGGCTGTAGTCATGAGTTTAGTGGGTATATAGATAACTTTTCTTTAAAAGACAGGACAGGAGCAAACGTAAAAACAGAGAGTGAAGAGATAGATGGTAAAACTGTAAATTACTACGAATTGAAGAAGGGTTCATACCTGATGAAAGCAACTCCTGTAGGATTTGTTGATATTAGTAGTGGACTGTTTTGTTATAAGATTCAGGAGTTAGATAAGTATTTAGCTGAGAAAAAAGCAAGTTCTGTAAGCTATTCAAACGAATGGGTTGATGGCAAGTGGTACGATGCTGATGGAAAGCAGACCTATAAAGGAAAAATGAGCTGGAAGAGTGATGCTGCGGGATGGTGGATCGAGGATAGTTCGGGTTGGTATCCGACGTCTCAGTGGCAGAAGATTGATGGTAAGTGGTACTATTTTACAGCTTCAGGATATATGGATTATAGCGAGTATCGCGATGGCTGCTGGCTTGGTGCAGACGGAGCCTGGGATGGAGTCAGCTCAGGTGGCCACTGGGGAAGTGATTCTACCGGCTGGTGGTATGTGGACAACACAGGCTGGTATCCTGTAAATCAGTACCTCTGGATTGATGGAGTGCAGTATTGGTTTAATGCAAGTGGATATTGGGAGTAGTTTTATGGTTAGTGCAATAGTCCTTGCGGCAGGCAAGGGAAGCAGAATGAAAAGTGACAAGGCCAAACAGTTTATGGAGATAAACGGAAAGCCGATGCTGTATTACAGTCTGAAGGTTTTTGATGCCAGTGTGGTGGATGAGATCGTTCTTGTTACAAGGAGCAGTGATATCGATTATGTCCGTGAGGAGATAGTTGAGAAATACGGTTTCCAAAAGGTAAGACGTATAGTGTCCGGCGGCAAGGAAAGATTTAATTCCGTGAATAATGGGATAAAAGCTTGCGATAAGAGAAATATGATTATCATGATACATGATGCTGCAAGGCCGTGCATCAGTAACAGGATGATACTTGATTCCATTTCCGCGGCCCGAAGATATAAGGCCTGCACGGTTGCCATGCCTGTGAAGGATACTATAAAGGTAGTTGACGAGGATGGATTTGCGGTGGATACTCCGGACAGAAGGACACTTTATCAGATACAGACCCCGCAGACCTTTGACAGAAAGACCCTGGAGGAGGCATATGAGAGGCTTCGTATAAGTGGCGATACGGATATAACGGATGATACGATGATCGTAGAGAGATATCTGGATATCAGTTCAAAGATGATAGAAGGAAGCTATGAGAATATAAAGGTTACTACACCCGAAGATATAGCTATTGCTGAAATATATCTCAGATAGTGGTAAAAAGGAAATACTCTATTTCATAATAAAGGAGTAAAAGATGGGCATATTTAAGAAAGTGAAAATAAAAAAGAAGCTGTCAGTTTTTCTGATATTTATAATGCTGATTTCGCTTTCGGGATGTGAAGGAAAAGCTACTGCGCCGGGAGTCAGCAGCAGTGTGGGAGAACGAACTACAGAGGCTGCGACAGAGTCAGGGGCACAGGATCCGGTACCGAATACTGCTGTTCAGTATGCAGAGGAAGAAAATCAGGATTTTGAAGACCTGATGAGGGAGTATTTTGAGGCGTATCTGAGTGACAATTCCTGGGATTATCATAGTGATGTAAAGGGGAGGGATAATCCCTTTAATATCGAAAAGATTCCATATGCAACCTATGGTGATGTTAATGTAACTGAAGAGGATTGGGACGAGGCGAAAAAAGGTGCTGAAGATTTTTATGACAGGCTTATCAAGTTTGAGAATGAACCTCTGACTGAGGAAGAGAGATATACATATGAGGCAATAAAGTTTGAAAAGGAGACGGCTCTTCATAAGTTTGATAATTATTATTTATATGAACCATTTTCGCCCGGAAACGGAATGCAGGAGAATTATCCTATAGAATTTGTTGATTACCAGTTTGATTGTAAGGAAGATGTTGATGAATACATCGAGCTGATGAAAAAACTCAGGGATCATTTTGGTGACTTTATTGAGTATGAGCATTTAAAATCCGAAAAAGGATTCTTTATGTCTGATTCCTCTGTAGACAGCGTTATAGAGCAGTGTGATACCTTTTTGAAGGAACGGGATAATAATTTCGTTACGGAAGCATTTAACGAAAAAATAGATAAGGCGGATTTTCTTTCTGAGGAAGAAAAGGAGGATTATAAATCCCAAAATAAACAGGCCATGGAGGATTCTGTTTTTCCTGCATTTGAGGATCTTAAGGCAACTATGGAAGAGCTGAAGGGTACCGGAACAAATGATAAGGGTATCTGTTACTATGAAGGCGGGAAGGAATATTATGAGAATTACATATTCCCTTCAAGATCGGGTTCTGCCAAAACTGTCGAAGAAGAAATAAAGGTAATGGATGACAGAATGACGGATCTGATAGTAGAACTGTCTTCTATATATTATTCAAATCCCGAAGCGTATGAAACCTATTATAATATGTTAGAGGATGAAAGCCTGTATAAAGGCTTCTATGATGAGGGCGGCGAGGCTGTTATCGATCAGCTTCAGGAAATCAGTAAGAAGGAATTTCCGATAGACAATGAGATTCCATTCACTATAAGGAGCATGGGTGAGAACGAAGGAAAGATAATGGAGTCTGCCCTTGCTTATTACAGAATATGCCCGCTGGATGATGCTGATTATAATGTAATAGTTGAGAACAGCACACATTATGATAATCTTTTCTATGTGCTTGCCCATGAAGGCTGTCCGGGTCATATGCTTCAGAACTGGTATTTCAGAAATACCGATGCGAGCAATGCCAGAAGCGTTTGTATGAATCTCGGATATGTTGAGGGCTGGGCAGTTTATGCAAGCAACCAGGTACTGGAAGAGTGTGACTTTGCCGGCGTGGTTGATGATCCTGAAGGTATTGCAAAGGTTGATAAGATCGTTCATGATCTCGGTTACCTTATGCATGGAAGACTGGATATCGGAATCAATTATGAGGGATGGTCATTAGAGGATACGGAAATGTATATGGAGGAGCACGCTCTTAATAAGGAGGTTGCTAAGGAAATATATGATATAATGGCCGCTGATCCCGGAACCTACCTCAGCTATTCAACCAGCTATTATGAGATGCTGGAGCTGAGAGAAAGAGCCGAGGAAGAGCTGGGAAGCAAATTTGATGTGGTTGAATATCATAGAGCCATACTTGATGCAGGTCCGGTTCCGTTTGCAATGCTTTCGAAAAAAGTAGACGAATATATCGATGAAAACAGATAATATAGCGAAAATACGTAACTGTTGCTTGACTTATTATCTATAACAAGTTTATACTAAAGGGCGTTGGTGTTAGTTGATATTAACTTAGACTGACGCCCTTATTAAGTTATTTCGTTCCGAGGGTTTAGCTCGGAGAATCTGACAAAGTAATTATTTTCAAGGAGGAATATAAAAATGGCAAATGTTGATTTAACAAAGTACGGAATCACAGGCACAACAGAGATTATCCACAATCCTTCATTTGAGGATCTTTATAAGTATGAGATGGATCCTTCACTTGAGGGCTATGACAAGGGTGTGGAGACAGAGCTTGGCGCTGTTAACGTTATGACAGGTATCTATACAGGTCGTTCACCTAAGGATAAGTACATCGTAATGGATGAGAACTCAAAGGACACTGTATGGTGGACAACAGAGGGATATCCAAATGATAACCATGAGATGTCTCAGGAGACATGGGAAATCCTTAAGGATCTTGCTAAGAAAGAGCTTTCAAATAAGAAGCTTTTCGTAGTAGATGCTTACTGTGGTGCAAATGAAGATACAAGAATGGCAGTTCGTTTCATCGTTGAGGTTGCTTGGCAGGCACATTTCATCAAGAACATGTTCATCCAGCCAACAGCTGAAGAGCTTGAAACATATGAGCCTGACTTCGTTGTATATAATGCTTCAAAGGCAAAGGTTGAGAACTACAAGGAGCTTGGTCTTAACTCAGAGACAGCTGTAGCATTCAACATCACAAGCCGTGAGCAGGTTATCATCAACACATGGTACGGTGGAGAGATGAAGAAGGGTATCTTCTCAATGATGAACTACTATCTTCCGCTTAAGGGCATCGCTGCTATGCACTGCTCAGCTAACACAGATATGGACGGAAAGAATACAGCTATCTTCTTCGGTCTTTCAGGAACAGGTAAGACAACACTTTCAACTGATCCTAAGAGACTTCTTATCGGAGATGATGAGCATGGTTGGGATGACAACGGTGTATTCAACTTCGAGGGTGGCTGCTATGCAAAGGTTATCAACCTTGATAAAGAATCAGAGCCTGATATCTACAACGCAATCAAGAGAGATGCTCTTCTTGAGAACGTAACAGTAGACGGAGAAGGAAAGATCGACTTTGCTGATAAGAGCGTTACAGAGAATACTCGTGTATCATATCCTATCGAGCATATCGAGAAGATTGCTAAGAACGTAAACGGAAAGTCTTCAGGACCTGATGCTGAGAACGTTATCTTCCTTTCAGCTGATGCATTTGGAGTACTACCTCCGGTATCAATCCTTACACCAGAGCAGACACAGTATTACTTCCTTTCAGGATTTACTGCTAAGCTTGCAGGTACAGAGAGAGGAATCACAGAGCCAACACCTACATTCTCA
>CACZLA010000009.1 GCA_902781895.1 uncultured Lachnospiraceae bacterium | reverse complement strand
TCTCTGTCCTCGGCTCTGAAAATGGCATCGCAGTCGGTTCCTATGATCTTAACCCCGCGTTTCTCCAGAGGTTCCGCAAGATTTACGGCAGTCTGTCCACCCAGGGATGTTATAACTCCCTCCGGCTTTTCCAGATCGATGATATTCATTATATCCTCTACAGTAAGAGGTTCGAAATACAGCTTATCTGCTGTTGTATAATCCGTTGAAACAGTCTCGGGATTGTTGTTGATAACGATAGCCTCATATCCCATCTCATGTATAGTACGTACCGCATGAACTGTGGAATAGTCGAACTCAACACCCTGACCTATCCTGATAGGACCGGAACCGAGAACTATGATCTTCTTCTTATCCGAAACCACAGACTCATTTTCGTCCTCATAGGTTGAATAGAAATAAGGTACATAGCTTTCAAACTCGCTGGCACAGGTATCTATCATCTTATAGACAGGCTTTATTTCATACTGCTTTCTGAGCTGCCATACCTCTGTCTCTGTCTTGCCTGTGAGCTCTGCGATATATGAATCGGAGAATCCCATTTTCTTCGCCTTGTAAAGAGTCTCCTTATATATTTCAAAGTCGCCGCCCTCAGTCTGCTTTGCCATATTTTCGATCTTCTCTTCAAAGGAAACTATATTCTTTATCTTATCAAGGAAGAACATGTCTATTCCGGTTCTGTTATAGATAACCTGGAGATCCACCCCCAGCCAGATAAGCTGAGAAAGTGCGTAGATACGATCATCTGTTCCGTCCTCAATATATTTAAGAAGCTTGTCGATGGCCTCCTTCTTATTTTCAGGTTCAGGTTTATCGGAAAGATTTTTAACATCGAACTTTTCCAGATGTATATGGTTCTTTCCGTCCTCAAGGGATCTTATGGCCTTGAGAAGACTCTCCTCCATGGTCCTGCCCACACTCATGGTCTCTCCTGTTGCTTTCATCTGTGTGGAGAGTACATTTGAGGCAAGATCAAACTTGTCAAATGGAAATCTCGGCATTTTTGTAACCACATAATCCAGAGATGGTTCGAAGCATGCAGGTGTATTCGCAAGCTTAATCTCGTCAAGATTCATTCCCACTGCTATCTTTGCCGACACACGGGCTATCGGATAACCGCTTGCCTTTGAAGCAAGTGCCGAAGATCTGGATACTCTCGGATTTACTTCAATAACGTAATAATTGAAGGACTGCGGATCAAGTGCAAACTGACAGTTACATCCACCCTTCACTCCAAGCGCTCTGATGATTCTGAGGGCACTGTCACGGAGCATATGATATTCCTTGTTTGTGAGAGTCTGACTCGGAGCAACTACTATGGAATCACCTGTATGTATTCCCACGGGATCCAGGTTCTCCATGTTACAGACTACAAGTGCTGTATCATTTGCGTCACGCATTACTTCGTATTCTATTTCCTTATAACCCTTGATACTCTTCTCTACAAGTACCTGATGAACCGGAGAAAGTGCCAGTGCATTTTTCATCATATCCTGCATCTCTTCCGGATTATCTGCGAAACCACCACCTGTTCCGCCAAGGGTGAATGCAGGTCTCAGAATAACAGGATAACCTATATCCTCTGCAGCCTTCAGTCCTTCTTCAACGCTGTATGTGATAACTGAGGGAACAACAGGCTCACCCAGTTTTTCACAAAGCTCTTTAAACTCTTCTCTATCCTCTGCGCATCTGATACTTGCCGCATCCGTACCGAGAAGCTCTATCTCGCATTCCTCAAGAACTCCCTTGTCATAAAGCTGCATTGCAAGATTCAGTCCGGTCTGTCCGCCTATACCGGGCACTATGGCATCCGGTCTTTCATAGCGGCAGATCCTTGCCACATATTCAAGTGTCAGGGGCTCCATATAAACCTTATCAGCTACCATGGTATCTGTCATTATTGTGGCAGGGTTTGAGTTGGCAAGAATAACCTCGTAGCCCTCCTCCTTAAGTGCGAGGCAGGCCTGAGTTCCTGCGTAGTCAAACTCGGCAGCCTGACCGATAACGATAGGTCCGGACCCGATCACAAGTATTTTTTTCAGATCTTTTCTTTTAGGCATTTTATTATCTCCAGATTCTATATATAATCGTCAGCGATTTAGTCGTTAGTCATAAACTCCACAAATCTGTCAAACAGATATGTGCTGTCCTGAGGTCCCGGTGCACTTTCGGGATGATACTGTACTGAGAATACCTTATCCTCCTCAGAGCAGAGTCCTTCCACAGTATTATCCAGAAGATTGATATGTGAAACACTGAGTCCTGTTCCTTCAACCGATTTATCATCTACAGCATAGCTGTGATTCTGACTTGTTATCTCTATCTTTCCTGTCTTCAGGTCTTTAACAGGATGATTTCCACCTCTATGTCCGAACTTCAGCTTATATGTCTTCGCACCATAAGAAAGTGCTATCAGCTGATGTCCAAGGCATATACCGAAAAGCGGCTTCTGACCTCTGAGTTTTTTCAGGGTCTCTATAACCTCACTGACATCCTCAGGATTACCCGGACCGTTTGATATAAATACACCATCAGGATTCATGGAAATGATTTCATCCGCAGAAGTATTATATGGAACAACAGTCACGTTACAGCCATGTCTGTTTAGCTCTCTTACTATATTCATCTTCATGCCGCAATCGATGGCTACTACATTGAACTTCGGATTTGATGTTCTGGCATACCATCTCTTTTTGCTGCTGACTCTCTCCACCTGATCGGTCCTGAGCTCAGTCTCGCTAAGCTTCTTAAGTCCTTCTTCTAAAGGTGTATCCTCATTGGTTATCAGCACCTTTCTCGAACCGTGGTCTCTAATGCTTCTGACAAGCTTTCTTGTATCCACTCCATATACTCCGGGAATATCATTATCCTCCAGAAGCTCTGAAAGCGTTCTTGTAAATCTGAAATTGGAAGGTGAATCGTTCACCTCCCTAACAATAAGTCCTCCCAACGTGAGCATTTTGCTTTCAAAATCCTCATCGGTTATTCCGTAATTTCCGATCAGCGGGTATGACATGACAATAGCCTGATCAGTGTAAGATGGATCAGAAATGATTTCCTGATATCCTGCCATAGAAGTATTAAATACTATCTCGCATACAGCGTCCCGCTCTGAACCGAAGCCATAACCATGATACTGGCTTCCATCTTCAAATATAAGTTTTCTGGTATAGTTTTTCATTATGCTTCCTTATTTTATTATTATTTGACTGTTATCTGCTACTGCAGAATATTACCACAATAAACTCCAAATATTCTATCACGACCTGAATGTTTAGGCAATCAGCTAATCATTTAATGCTGTCTCAACAAATCTCTTGAAAATCGGATGTGGTCTGTTTGGTCGGGATTTGAATTCCGGATGGAACTGAACCCCAAGGAAGAATCTGTTTCCTGGAACTTCTACTGTTTCAACAAGCTCTCCGTCAGGTGACTGTCCTGATATCACAAGACCCTTCTCCATAAGTATATCTCTGTAATCATTATTAAACTCATATCTGTGTCTGTGTCTCTCATTTATACTCAGAGATCCATAGCATTTTTCCATGATTGTACCTGGAGCTATCTTACATGGATAGCTTCCGAGACGAAGTGTTCCACCTTTATCTATGGTATCAGACTGGCCAGGCATAAAATCGATGACCTTATTTTTACAAAGCTCATCAAATTCACCGGAGTGAGCATCAGCAATTCCGGCAACATTTCTGGCATATTCAATAACAGCTATCTGCATTCCGAGACATATACCAAAGTAAGGTATATCATTCTCTCTGGCATACTTAGCTGTAAGAATCATTCCTTCTATTCCTCTGCTTCCAAATCCTCCTGGAACTATTATTCCCTTTAAACCGCTGAGCTTCTCTTCATAGTTACTCTCATTTATTTCTTCTGAGTCTATCCATTCTATACATACATGTGCCTTAAGAGCAAATCCGGAATGATTAAGAGCCTCTGCTATTGAAAGATATGCATCATGCAGCTGTACATATTTTCCAACAAGTCCTATCTTCACTTCATGTGTACGGTTAGCTATATCACATACAAGATTTCTCCACTCTTCCAGGTCAGGCTCTGGTGCATCTATTTCAAGCTCGCGGCAGACAACCTCTGAAAGCCCTGACTCTTCAAGCATAAGGGGTGCTTCATAAAGATTTGGAAGTGTGCGGTTTTCTATAACGCAATCCTCCTTGACATTACAGAACATAGCTATTTTTTTGAAAATGGATTCCTCCAGAGGTTCATCACATCTGAGAACAATGATATTCGGATTGATACCCATTCCCTGCAGTTCCTTGACAGAATGCTGGGTAGGTTTTGTTTTGTGCTCATTTGAGCCACTGAGATATGGAACAAGTGTGACATGGATAAAGAGACTGTTCTCTCTTCCAACTTCAAGAGATATCTGTCTTACCGCCTCAAGGAATGGCTGGGACTCTATATCTCCAATAGTACCACCGATTTCGGTGATAACTACATCCGCATCGGTTTCATGACCTACACGATAAACAAATTCTTTGATCTCATTTGTTATATGAGGGATTACCTGTACAGTTGAACCCAGATATTCTCCTCTTCTTTCTTTATTAAGTACATTCCAGTAAACCTTTCCAGATGTCAGGTTCGAATACTTATTCAGATTTTCATCAATAAATCTCTCATAATGACCGAGATCCAGATCCGTTTCCGCTCCATCCTCAGTCACATATACCTCACCATGCTGATAGGGACTCATTGTTCCCGGATCAACATTAATATACGGATCCAGCTTCTGTGCTGCCACCTTAAGTCCTCTTGACTTAAGAAGACGTCCCAGAGAAGCTGCAGTTATTCCCTTTCCAAGCCCCGAAACTACACCACCTGTGACAAAAATGTACTTCTTCATTTTATCCTCCTTCTTCCATAAAAATCCATAAAAACAGGCACTTCGAGAGGGAATTCCCGAAGCGCCCTTGCTTCAAATACACTTTATTTTATTTAATAAATACAGTATATAACTTTATTTTATAATGTCAAGATTTTTTTATCACTCATCTAATTTGATTTTTTTCACTCATCTTCCTTGATGAATACAACATCCTTCAGTATATAATGAAATGATGGTGCTGAAGCGTTCTTATTCTCATTATATATTTTATTTAGATCGTAGGTATCACTGGGATCATTCGGATCAACTCCTAAATAATCCCCCCTGAACACCACTATATTATTCTTTTTAAATTCCTCTATCTTTTCTTTTACCACCTTTTCTGTTCCATCAGCAACTACAAGAGTATTGATATCGACTATCTGAACCCAGCCATAATCGAATCCGCCTCCTATATCATTTCCATTAACTTCCCCCTTCACACGATCCTCAATTGCATCGCCATCGAGAACAGCTTCTATTGCGGAAATAATATACTCTGACCAGTCAATACGTGAACTTACAAGTGTAGTTGTGGGAGCTATATCACTCATGCTCTGATTATATCCGACGCAGTAAACCACTCTGCCTGCCTCTGCTGCATCCTCACATGCAACTGCCGGCCCTATGGTATCGGAATGCTGTGCTATGATAACGCAGTCATCATCTATCAGCTGTTTGGCACATTTAAGCTCTACAGAGTAGCCTGTCCAAGTATTTGTATAACGGACATCCATTGTTGCATTCGGAACAATACTTCTTACTCCAAGGATAAATGCAGTATAACCGGATATTACTTCCGGGTAAGGAAATGCGCCCACATAACCAACCTTTGCCTGCTCAGGAGTTATTATCTTCTTATCTATAAGCTCCTTCAGCTTCATTCCAGCAACAATTCCTGTGATATATCGACCTTCATATATTCTTCCCATAAATGTATGATAATTATGAAGCTTTTCATCATTCGCATTATCACCCGTTGCCTCACAGAACTGTACTTCTGGATGTTCTTTTGCAAGCTCCTTTGCCGCAAACTGATATCCATAGCTGGTTGTGATGATCATACCACATCCTTCATCAATCAGTTCCTGCATCGCTTTTTCCCCTTTTTCTTCGGGGATGTTGGACTTGGCAACCACCTCCACAGTACCATCAAACTCGTAGGTCTCAACCTTCTTTTGTACTTTTATAAAGTTATTTGTATATGGAGCACTTTCATCACCGTCATAAACAAATCCGACTTTTAAATGTTTGTCCTTTTCTACTCCTCGCACCTCAAGAAAATTTATAAGTGCATAAAAGCCTACAACAAGGGTTGCTGTGAGGACAGTGATCAATCTCATTCTTTTCATTACTTATCACTCTCCCCCTCTTTTTTATCTTCTTCCTTTTCTTCTTTTACTTCCTTAGCTTCCTTTTCCGGGTCAGCAGAACCATCCTCCTGTCCCACTTCTTTATATAGTGATGAAACATCTATTTTATTTTCATTGATAAGCTTAAGCATAATCTCCACAATCTCTGGATCAAACTGTGTACCGCTGCATCTTTTTAACTCATTTACTACATAATCAAAGCTGAGTTTTTTACGATAAACACGATTTGCAGTCATTGCATCAAATGCATCAGCTACTCCGATTATCCTTCCGTAAAGAGGTATATCCTCTCCAGACAGTCCCTGAGGATAACCTGTTCCATCATATTTTTCATGATGATACAGTGCTCCTTCGATAACGTGATCGATAAGTGTAAAGTCCTTAAGTATCTCTGCACCTCTTGTAACATGAGACTTCATCAGAGCATATTCTTCATCAGTCAGTTTTGCAGGTTTGTTCAGCACTCTGTCAGGTATACCGATTTTTCCGATATCATGGAGAAGTGCCACCTGCTTTATATTTTCACACTCTTTTTCTGAAAAGCCAAGTTCTCTTGCGATAAGCACACTGTATTCAGAAACTCTCTGTGAATGCTGACTTGTATTCTCATCCTTTGCATCCACGGTTTTAGCAATGGCAAGAATGGTCTCATTTCCCATTTTTACCTGATTTCGTACAAACTCAAGTTCTCTCTTCTGGTAGTTAAGAGTACGCTGTATCTGAGTTCGAACGATAAACCATGTGAACCATGCAACCGCAAGCATACCTACAAAGATCATATACAGTCTGAACCATCTTGTATCATGCAGTTCATTTTGCTTTTTTAAATCAAAGATACTCTCTTCGATGATCTTCTCATTCTTACTGTCAAGTACTGAGAGATGGAATCTGTACTTTCCAGAAGGAAGATTTGTATATACCACTGAAGATAGTTCACTCTGGGGAACTCTGGTTGGAGCTTCATCAAAGCCTTCCAGATAATACTGTACCATAGGATCATCAGATGTATAGTTGATGACCTCCGGAACTATCTCTATCTTAGATACATTTCTGCCTATATCAAAGGTTTCACCCTTCTCTATCTCATAAGATTCATTATCAAGATTTATCGATGTTATCATCATACGGTAAGAACGTCTGGATTCCATATAACTGTTGACATTCATACGGAATACTCCATTGTCACTGGAAAGATACAGATTCCCATCGTCATCCATATAATCCCAGGAGTTAGCAGTGAGGGCTGCCTTCAGACCTTTCTTGGAGTCAAGCAGTTCATAGTCCACTTCCCCTTCACCATCAAGAACATCATCCCTGTTAGTCACATATATACCGGAGCTTCCCAGCACATACAGCTCACCCTTCTCGGTTGGCCATACATCATAATTATTATAATATGGAAATCTGTGAAGAAATCTTATCTTATCTTCACCATCCATATAGCACAGACCATTACTTGTCACTATGTATGAACCATCACCTATGGGATCTTCAACTATTCGAAGGACAACGTTTGAGCTAAGTCCTCTATCCGTTGAAAAACGTTCAGTTAACTCACCATCTTCAATTACTGCTATTCCATCTCCGTCCGTTCCACAGAGCAGTCTGCCATCAGATAGCTCAACAAGACAGAGTATCATTGACTTGCTCAGTCCTTCTTCATATGGAAGAATCTTCACCAGCTTTCCGTCACGGAAAAATCCAAGTCCTGTATCACAGGCAGCGGCAATCTGACCATCAGAAAGCTCTATGGCAACTCTTGCCCAGTCACCAAAGGTATTATCGGTACTGTCATATGTATTTACATCTCCGTTTTCTGATACACAAAGAAGCCCCTTACCATATGTACTTATCCATAGGTTATTTTTGGAATCTACTGTCAGACATCTTATACGGACTTCCGTCAGCATGTCAGTAAGATCATCCTTTATCTGTCTGTTCTTCTGAACATCAATAATATCCAGACCTATATCCGTACCCACATATAGTCTGTCTTTCCACTTAACTACAGAATTTGATACGCTTCCTGTCATTCCTGCAGAACGATATATATCAGTAAACCCTGAAGGAGACATTTTTAACAGTCCAAGTCTTGAAGATGAAAACCACATATTGCCCTGGTAGTCAACTGTCATATTATCAATTGAATTGTTAAAGCTTCCTGTATTTATAAAATGATACTGCTTTGAACTATCCAGATATCCGATTCCGTTATCCGAACAGATATACATGATCTCATCAACAAAATACATTCTGTTGATATTATTTAACTGTCCACAGGATATCTTTTTGGTTTTCTTAAGACCATTTTCGGAAACACTATAACAATAAATAGCATTTGAAGAGGTTCCAACGTAAAGGGTTCCATCTTCGCCAAATACAACACTTGTAAAAAGCTCCTGATCCACATCGGATGTCATTGTTTTTACTATCGTTTCATCATTAATAAGGAAAAAATTACCATCATTTGTAACAGTGGCTACATTTCCCTTATCATCAGAATCTATACTGTGGGCATATACTATCTCCGGAAGTGTCTTAACAAAATCGAGTCCACCATTAAGAGTCATGATCTGGAGACTTGAGGATGTTCCTATATAATACTGGTCATTTGAGGACTGAGTTATACATCTTACAGAATTAGAAGGAAGTCCTCTAGATTCATCTATAACATTTGTAACAGTATCATCGATGGAAATAGAAAAGCCATTATCATTTGTTCCGATCCAGAGACGCCCTTCCTCATCCAGATACAGACAGTTGACATTCCTGACGCTGTCATATTCATTCATCCATTTAAACTCACCGCCACTATAACGGTAGAGACCAGCATAAGTACCAACCCAGAGGACACCATCATTACTCTGGATCACATCATTTGCCTCACCACAGGGAAGTCCATTATCTGAATTGTAAATAACCTGAATATTATTATCATTGAGGTCAGAATCAGCCTTCTTGGCTTCCACACGGGTTGAACCCATCATGAAACAGTTTGAGACTAACAAAAATGGAATAATAGATACTGCAACAAAGCCCTTTCTACGGACTTTAGCCAGACGGATCATGAAATACAGAATCATCAATGTGATTACCTTGTCAAGAAAATCAACATAGAACTCTCCTATCGCACTTGAAAGAATGATGTCCAGATCTCTTTCACGCAGATAAGAGATGACTCCGTCACCCCACATATTTCCGATCATTCCATCATTTATTATAATATTTATAGGAGTTGAGATAATAACTGAAAAGAGTGTTACGATAACACTGACACTCAGGGTTCCGAAAACCGTATCGAACATTTTTTTTCTGGCACAAATACCAACTATAACGCCAATCGATACACTAGTCAGAGCATAAAGATAAGAAAGGGGATCCTGAATACCATACATGATGTTTCCTGCCATACCCACTACTGCCCCGCAGAAAGGGTCACAAATGTACGCAGTAAGAACAGTGCCTAGAGAATCAAACCAGACCGGCAGAGAAAAACGGTACGCAAAGACCTTACCATAATAATTGATCATTATCATGATGATAACAAATAGAACGATTTTATAATTCTTTCTTGATTCCAATAAAAACTCCCCAATAGCATAAAGTCATACATAGATAAGTATAACATAATGATACTGGGGAGACAATTAATAATACCAAAAACCCTCTAAATCGATACTACTAAAATCTTACTTAATTCCGGATGTTGTAACCTGCATCTTTCAGAGCAGCCAGTGCCCTGTCAAAGTTTTCTTTTTTTACAAGAACATAATCTGTATTGTAAGTAGATGTTACAAAAATACTGATTTTATTTTCCGCAAGTATTTTTGAAATATTGGCAAGTATTCCTAACAATGAAAAGTCCAGCTGACCCTCTATGAAAAATGCACACCAGCCATCCTCTCTCTTAACTGGATTTGCAGGAGCATCCTCAGTCATACAGACCAAAGACAGCTCGTCCTCAGTTTTGCATAGAAAGAAAAAATTGTTCGAAAAAACCATATCCGAAAGACTGTCTATCTTACAGACCGACAGTTCCTGCTTTATTGTTCTAAGCACTATATCCATGCCTTTTACTCCTAGTTCACACTGAACAGCAGCTGTCCATAGCTTGGGAATGGCCAGTCTCTCTGTGATGTCAGCATTTCTGCCTCATCAACATACTTTCTGAGAGTATCCATTCTCGGGAGCATTACATCTCTTACAAATTCAGAGGACTTAAATACATTATCCAGCGTCTTGAATGTAGCCAGTGCATCTTCAAGATCTATCACTGAATCCATGATAAAGTCGGTAAGCTCCGAAAGTCTTTCCATAGTAGATACTTCGTATTTACATTTTACATTCGGACTGACCTGTCTCATAAGTACTGTTGTCTGGGACAGTCTGTAAAGATATCTTTCAATAGCAGGAAGATAGTTCTTACGCACCATATCAACCATGGTAAGTCCTTCGATATTTACGGTCTTAACATAGTTCTCCAGCATTATCTCACAACGGGAATGAATCTCAGCCTCGGTAAATATCTTATGGCTTATGAGCATATCCATATTCTTCTTATCAAGAAGCTTCGGCATGGCATCAGCAGTTGTCCTGAGATTGCTGAGACCTCTTACCTCTGTAGCCTCCTTCAGCCACTCTTCTCCGTAACCGTTACCGTCAAACAGTATTCTCTGATGCTCTGTGATAACCCGCTTTATAAGTTCATGAAGGTCTGTCTCAAAGTCCTTTGAATTCTCAAGCTCATCGGCATACTGACGCAGACTCTCTGCAACTGCGGCATTCAGCATGATATTACTGCATGCGATACTATTTGAAGAGCCCAGTGATCTGAACTCAAATTTATTTCCGGTAAATGCAAATGGTGATGTTCTGTTTCTGTCTGTTGTATCTCTTGAGAATCTCGGAAGTGAATGTACCCCCAGTCTCATTTTAACCTCTTCAGTTCCCTGATAAGGTCTGTCTTCCTTGATGGCATCAAGTATGGCTGTCAGCTCTTCTCCGAGAAATACCGAAATGATTGCAGGAGGTGCTTCATTCGCACCAAGTCTGTGGTCATTTCCGGCTGTTGCAACCGAAAGTCTCAGCAGATCCTGATAATCATCCACTGCCTGGATAACCGCACAGAGGAAAAGCAGGAACTGAGCATTTTCATAAGGTGTCTTTCCAGGTGAAAGAAGGTTCACACCTGTATCTGTTGAAACAGACCAGTTATTATGCTTTCCCGAACCGTTTACTCCGGCAAATGGTTTCTCATGCAGAAGGCATACAAGTCCGTGTTTATTGGCAACCTTCTTCATAATCTCCATGGTCAGCTGGTTTCCGTCCGTTGCTATATTTGTGGTTGCATAGATAGGTGCCAGCTCATGCTGTGCAGGGGCAACCTCATTATGCTCTGTCTTAGCAAGTATACCCAGCTTCCAGAGTTCCTGATTAAGATCCTCCATGAACTCGGAAACTCTTGGCTTGATAACACCGAAATAGTGGTCATCCATTTCCTGTCCCTTCGGTGGCATAGCTCCGAAAAGAGTTCTTCCTGTATACTTAAGGTCAGGTCTCTGCTTCCAGAGTTCCTGATCTATAAGGAAATATTCCTGCTCTGCTCCGACACTTGTTTTAACATACTTGGCATCTGTTCCGAATATCTTCAGGATTCTTTTAGCCTGTCTGTTGATGGCCTGCATAGATCTGAGAAGCGGGGTCTTCTTGTCCAGTGCCTCTCCCGAGAATGAGCAGAATGCTGTCGGAATACAAAGTGTATGATCTTTTATAAATGCATAGGATGTGGGATCCCACGCGGTATATCCACGTGCTTCAAATGTAGCTCTCAGGCCTCCCGATGGAAATGATGATGCATCAGGCTCACCCTTTATAAGCTCTTTACCTGAAAACTCCATGATCACTCCGCCGTCATCCGAAGGTGTTATAAAGCTGTCATGTTTCTCCGCTGTCACACCTGTAAGAGGCTGGAACCAGTGGGTGAAATGTGTTGCTCCGTTTTCTATAGCCCAGTTCTTCATCTCCTCTGCTACTGCATCCGCCTGTGTCTCGTCCAGCTTTACATTTTCATCAATGGTCTTCTTGAGTGAAGCATAAACCTCATCCGAAAGTCTTGCCTTCATCACTCTGTCATCAAATACCAGTGATCCGAAAAGCTCAGGTACGTTGATCTTATCCATAAAAATTCTCCTTATAAATACTGTCATTTACGGAGACATCCGTAAACTACCCTTTTTTAAAAAACAAAGTAAAGTATAACACCGTCACCGAACTCATTCAACCCCTTGAGCACTTTAGAAAATTAGGTAGTTTCTACTCTTTACTTAATGATTTCATGTCTTTCAGGAATTTTCTGTCCGGAATCACATTTCCGTATCTTACCTGGTTATACATATCAGTAAGTTCTGAGTAGTTTGAATCGCCACTCATATCAGCTGCCGCACTGTTCATCATATCTTCAATATCTTTAGTGGTATGCTTTTTATCAGCTGTAAACTTATCCTTGAAGCTTGTTACCTTCTTCTTATATATCTTTCTGGCTTTTATGACAGGACTGCCACCTTCCAGATCGTTTATACCGACATATCTCTCCTTCTCCACCGTATTCGGCTTTTTAGCAGACAGATTTTCAACCAGATCATTTTTTCTGTCCTGTTTTGATATGATGAGCCTTATGATCCATCTGAAGAATCTGATGATCACATATGCGACAAATACGATAAATGCACTTATAAATATAAATTCAATAATATTTGCCAGCAGACCGGGCTCGTCCACAAGCTGTTCAATCTTCCTGCCTCCTTTCTTGAGCTTCGGCATTCCTCCGAAAAAAAGGCTGTAGAGCAGCTTGAACAGAAACAGGATTATCATAACGATCAGTTTTAACAGCTTATATATCGACTTTCCGAAATTTGCCAGAGCAACATCAAAGCTAAGCAGATCACCTATGGCAATCACCGCAAATACAACACAGAATATGGCACATATGATCAGACTGTTTACAGAAATAATCTGTTTAAACGGTGCCCCTGAAACGTGTTTTGTTCTGGTGAGATACTCCTCCAGTCCCTCCAGATAAAGAGCTATAAGGAAAACTATTGTTATAGCAAGCGGTACCATGTATCCCAGCATAACCAGTCCGTCATTATTAAAATGATATCCAAGAGCCAGAGTTGCTACTCCGATAAGAACCGATGGCCAGGGAGCCTCGAAAAATCTCTTTAAGGTAAAACCGCTGTGGATATAATAAAGCCCATCTATATAGAACTCCAGAACCACCGCCAGGGATACCCACTTCAGATAAGGATCCGAGATGACCAGAAAAGCCACTGCCCCAAAAACTATATGGACCAGAAGCAGATAAAATCCTCTGCTGCATATTTCCCGGAATACATATGATAAAACAAGTATCATGAAAAATAATGCACACCATTTTACTTCTACTATCGGTCTTCTGAAAAGTCCCAGTGCCAGATTAAGTATAAGTATCAGATACAGATACTGATATATAAGCCTGAATACTCTTCTGAGAAATGGCAGCTTTTTAGACATTTAACGCCACCTCCCATCCTGTAGAGTAATCACGATCCGATATATAAGGATACTCGTCATAGCATGGAACGATCATGGAAACCGAAGCATTCTTAGCAACAAGCTTGTCCAGCAGCTCTGTCAGATCAGACTTGGCATAAGGACTTATGACCAGATACATTGTATCGAGCCTTACATTTTCAAGTTCTGTCCTGACCATCTCCAGAAATATATCCTTCCCCTCGGAGCCGGTTATTTCAGTCAGCATCCTGTCAATGGTAACTGCATGCTTTCTTTCGGCACCTTCGTCAACTTCAGGAAGCAGATTCCCGTTTATATTAGTTCCATTTGTTACTACGGATACAATAATACCTCTTTCAAGAAGCTGCCCGGAAATAGTACTGACAAGGGAGATAGCTTCTTCAAGCAGCTTGTTTTTTTCTATCATATAATCATTATCCAGATTCAGGAGTATTTTCACGCGGCTGTCTGAAGTATATCCATACATATTTACCATCAGCTCACGTGCCTTTGCACTCTGCTTCCAGTTAATGCTTCTGTAGGGATCGAAGGATTGATATGGTCTGATACCGCGAAATGACATGCTGTCCTCAACCAGACTTTTTCTTACTTCTATCTCACCGAGGATTCCTTTGAAGAAATTCTTAAACTGATCTGTCCTCAGCTTCTGAGGGAACACATAAATGACATCCGAATGAAACATTTTACTTGCATAGGTGTCCGTCATGAAGAAATCTCTTACCAGGATGCTGGCATTATTTACTCCCACCACTCCTCTGGCTGTACCTTTAAACTCAAGACGTCTTGTTATTTTCTGATGACCAAGGATAGAGAACAGCTCATTCTTATGATACAGATCCGTTACTTTGGAATTTGACTTATCAATAAATCTGAGACTCTTATCCACTGAAAACTTCAAATGAAAAACAGGAAGAGGCAGGAACTTATCATTAGATACTATCTCTATAAGTTCCGCTTTCTCCCCGCATTCTATATAGTCCCGGCTGAATCTGACTTCAGTTTCGAGACCCCTGTCCCAATACTTTCTGTAAAGGTACTTCTGTATGAAATATACGCCCGCAAGCAAAAGGACTGCCATTATCAGTTTCATATGGACTACCTCAGCTGATCTACCAGTTTTCAACCGGCACCGCAACATTTGATACTATTTCTTTTATTATATCACGAACATCCTTCAGACCGCTGACACCCGAACCGGCGATGACCCTGTGTGCAAAAACATATGGTGCCAGAAAACGCACATCATCAGGAGTAACATATTCACGTCCGGATATTGCTGCAAATGCCTGTGATACTCTCATAAGATTCAGAGAAGCTCTGGGACTGACACCCGAAAAAAGCTTCGAGCTGTTTCTTGTGGCAACGGATATATCAACTATGTATCCCATTACCGCTTTATTCACTATGACTGTCTTTACAGTCTCAGCAGCTTTTACTATATCTTCACCTGTACATACAGGCTTTACATCTTCCTGAGGATTGTCCGTTATAAAACGCTCCAGTATGGAAAGTTCATCCTCCCGTTTCAGATCACCCATAGTCAGCTTTACCATGAAACGGTCAAGCTGAGCCTCAGGAAGAGGAAATGTACCGGTTGTCTCTATAGGGTTCTCCGTGGCAATAACAATGAAAGGCAGATTCAGTCCTCTGCTCACACCATCCACTGTAACTGCATTTTCCTCCATGGCTTCGAGAAGGGCACTCTGGGTTCTGGGAGTTGCCCTGTTTATCTCATCTGCAAGAAGAATATTTGTAAATACAGGTCCCGCAATAAACTCAAATTCTTCAGTCTTCTGACTGTAGATATTGAGACCTGTTATATCCTGTGGCATAAGATCCGGAGTAAACTGAACACGTCTGAATACCGCATCTATACTGTCGGCGATACATTTTGCCATGGTGGTTTTTCCCGTTCCCGGCATATCCTCAAGCAGCACATGACCGCCGGAAAGCATGGCCGAAAAAACCAGAGAGAAAACCTCCTCACTTCCGATCATGACAGTACGGATGTTGGCAAGCACCCTGCTATATAATTCTCTTATTTCTTTTACTTCCATTATTTAAAATACTCCACTCCAGCCTCGAACAGCTTCTGGTCCTTATCTCCGTAGATATTAAGGTATGTATTCTTGTCACGACGCTCTGAGTGACCCATCTTACCAAGCACACGACCATCCGGACTTGTTATTCCTTCGATAGCCATATATGAACCATTGATGTTGTAATCCTCGTCCATAGTAGGATTACCTTCCGGATCAACATACTGGGTTGCAACCTGTCCGTTTGCGAAAAGCTTTCTCAGCCACTCTTCTTTTGCAACAAAACGTCCCTCACCATGTGAGATAGGGATTGAATAAACTCCACCGAGAGTTGCCTTTCTGAGCCATGGGCTCTTGTTTGAAACCACCTTTGTATATGCTATACGTGACTGATGACGTCCGATAGAGTTACGTGCAAGTGTAGGACTGAGTTCTGTCTGCTCAACTATCTCACCTGTAGGAACAAGTCCCAGCTTGATGAGAGCCTGGAATCCGTTACAGATACCCAGTGCAAGACCATCACGCTCATTAAGGAGCTTCATTATCTCATCCTTTATCTTTTCATTTCTAAATGTAGTTGCAATGAATTTACCTGAACCATCCGGTTCATCACCACCGGAAAATCCACCGGGGAACATTACTATCTGTGACTGGCTGATAGACTTTGCAAATGCATCTACTGAATCTCTGATACCCTGTGCATCCATATTGTTAAGGACAATAACCTCAACCTCAGCACCGGCTCTTTCAAATGCTCTTGCACTGTCGTATTCACAGTTTGTTCCAGGGAATACAGGGATAAATACCTTTGGCTTAGCAACCTTATTCTTTGCAACGATTATATTCTTAGCCTGATATACTCCTCCCTCGTATCCGGTAAGTTCAGGATTATATCTGTACTTGAACTCTGACTCTGCTTTTCCTGCCTTCTTTGCAGCTGTGTAATCCTTAGCATGGCCTTCAAAACGTGCCTCAACTCCGCTGTCAGTACTGAATACCTTCTTAAGTGGAGTTGTCCATGCCTTAAGAGCCTCGTCCATGGTTACCTTTGTTGAACCATATGTAAATACTCCGCTCTCATTTACTGTACCGATAACTCTTGCAGGAAGTCCAAGCGACTTAACATCAGATGCCTTAACCTCCATGATGATCGAGCCATAATCCTTACGGCCAAGCTCAGCTTCGTCGATCACATTTTTATCCAGATCAGCACCCAGCTTGTTACCAAAGCCCATCTTGCTGACTGCTTCGATCACACCTCCGAAGCCTACTGCAAATGCTGACTGAATGAAGCCCGCCTCTACAGCCTTTCTTACAAGACCGTACTTTTCGAGAACATCCGCGTAATCGGGAACATCATATTCATCCTTCTTGATATCAAGCTTCAGGATAAGGTTTCCTGCTGACTTGAATTCAGAAGAAACAACATTTTCAACTGTGTTCATAACTACAGCAAATGAACAAAGTGTAGGTGGAACGTCTATCTCATTGAAGGATCCGGACATACTGTCCTTTCCACCAATTGATGGAAGTCCGAGACCTATCTGTGCACTGTAGGCACCGAGAAGTGCTGCCAGAGGCTTACCCCAGCGAGTCTTATCCTCTGTCATTCTCTCAAAATATTCCTGGAATGTAAGACGTATTTTTGATACATCACCACCTGCTGCTGCTATCTTTGCAACTGAATCAATTACTGCATAGATAGCTCCGTGATATGGGCTCCAGCTGAGAAGATATGGATCAAGTCCGTAGCTCATCATGCTGACTGCGTCTGTTCTTCTGGTACCAAGCATCGGAACTGTAGCAACCATGGTCTGCATAGGTGACAGCTGATACTTACCACCATATGGCATAGTTACTGTATTAGCACCGATAGTTGAGTCGAACATCTCAACAAGACCACGTTCTGAAGCAACATTCAGATCTGAAAGTATATCAAGCCACTTAGTCTTTACATCAGCATTTGGATTGCTGTACTTTTCTGTACTGCCCTCTGCATCTATTCCTGCAAAAGGTTTTGCCTTCTCGCAAGGCATCTCAACCTCAGCCTGTGTTTCCTGATGAGCACCGTTTGTGTTCAGGAATGCACGACTGATATTTACTATCTCTTTACCTCTCCACTTAAGTACGAGGCGAGGACTCTCAGTTACTGTAGCAACCTTGACTGCTTCAAGGTTTTCTTCTCTTGCATAGTCCAGGAGCTTATCTGCATCTGCTGCATCAACAACAAGCGCCATTCTCTCCTGTGACTCTGATATTGCCAGCTCTGTTCCGTCAAGGCCGGCATATTTCTTTGGAACAAGATCAAGGTTGATATCAAGACCATCAGCAAGCTCGCCGATGGCAACTGATACACCACCTGCTCCGAAGTCATTACATTTCTTTATAAGCTTTGTAACCTCAGGACGTCTGAAAAGTCTCTGAAGCTTTCTCTCTGTAGGCGGATTACCCTTCTGAACCTCTGCACCGCAGCTTTCAAGGGACTCAGATGTATGAGCCTTTGAAGAACCTGTAGCTCCACCACAGCCGTCACGTCCTGTACGTCCACCCAGAAGGATGATAACATCGCCCGGATCGGATGTAAGACGCTTAACATTATCCTTTGGTGCTGCACCGATAACTGCTCCAATTTCCATTCTCTTTGCAACATAGTTAGGATGATATACCTCCTGAACAAGACCTGTTGCAAGACCGATCTGGTTACCATAGGAAGAATAACCCTTTGCTGCTGTAGTAACTATCTTTCTCTGAGGAAGCTTGTTTGCAAGGGTCTCTGAAAGTGGCTTTGTAGGATCCGCAGCACCTGTAACACGCATTGCCTGGTATACATAGGTACGTCCTGAAAGCGGATCACGAATAGCTCCACCAAGACATGTAGCAGCGCCACCGAATGGCTCTATCTCTGTAGGATGGTTATGAGTCTCATTCTTGAAGGAAATCAGCCAGTCCTCTGTTACTATCTCGCCGTCCTCATTTCTTATCTGAAGAGGTGCAACGATGGTACATGCATTTATCTCGTCAGAAACATCCAGGTCTTCAAGCTTTCCGTCCTTTCTGAGCTTCTTCATACCCATAAGGGCGATATCCATGAGACATGTAAACTTATCGTCACGTCCTGCATTTATCTCAGCCGCATCCTCGAGATACTTCTTAAATGTACCCTCGATGGCAGCTTTGTATTTACCTTCATCAAACTTGATATCTGTAAGCTCTGTGGCAAATGTAGTATGACGGCAGTGATCTGACCAGTATGTATCAAGAACCTTTATCTCAGTAAAGCTTGGATCACGCTTCTCCTCATCTGTAAAATAATTACGAATATGCCAGAAATCCTTATATGTCATGGCAAGTCCCATTGAATCATAAAGTGCCTTGAAGTCATCCTCTGACATAGTGCAGAAGCCATCCATTATCTTTACATCTGCAGGCTCATCATAATTCATAATGAGTGTATCCGGCTTGGATGCATTATCTATACGTGCCTCAACCGGGTTTATAACATATGCTTCAATAGTCTTCTTATCCTCTTCGCTGAGGTTTCCGTCTGCCACCTTTACAACATATGTGATACCGGATCTGATAATAGGCTCACTGCTGTCGTCAAGAAGCTTTACGCACTGCTCTGCCGAGTCAGCTCTCTGATCGAACTGTCCCGGAAGGTATTCCATGGAGAATACAAAGTCTCCCTCATCATATGGAAACTCCTCTTTATAAACTATATCAACCGGAGGCTCTGAGAACACAGTAACTATCGCCTCTTCGAAAACCTCATCAGATAGATTCTCAACATCATATCTGACAAGCTCTCTTACAGTTACGCTCTTCAGTCCCAGATAAGCTCTGAACTCATTTGTCAGCTCATCAGCTCTTACCGCATAGTCCGGTCTTTTTTCAACGTAGATTCTTTTTACACTCATGTTTTTCTCCTCTTTTTATATGTTACACGATTGCTTCGCAATCGTGCACTGTGTTTCTAACTTAACGCTGCCTGCTTCTACTTGCTTCCCAGCAAGCAGAACCCGCAGCTTGCTGGTCGCTTCGCTCCACACGATTGCTTCGCAATCGTGCACTTATTTATGTATCTTCTTGATAATGCGGAATATTACCACATTCTGGTATATCAGTGGGGCATCCTGCTGATAGAATATGATTCCGTTTACAGGTGAACGGACCTCACTGAGAACATGTCCATCCATAGGATCGATGATCTCTGCAAGAAGGTCACCACGCCTTACTTCATCGTTAACGTTTTTCATACGTTTGAAGAATCCGGCAGCTTCGGATTTGATGCTTGTCATCTCATCCTCTTCCATCATGGTGGATATGTTTCCGCCCATACTGTTATATCTTATGATTCCCATACGTGAAAGGAATCTCAGCACTGCGCTTACGGCAACCTCGGCATATTCTTCATTTATTCTTGATGTACCGCCTGAATAAAGGGAAAATGCTTCCGTACCGGATACCTGAAGATTATAATTCAGAGTTCTCTCGTCAAATGCTCTCGTTTCCACAAGCATTACAAAGGGAAGCCCGAAAAGATTCGCCAGATTCGTGCTTTCATATCCGGTCTTCATCACTCTTATATGTGGAATAAATCTTCCCCTCATATAATACGAAGGAAATTGTATCCCATAGGAATATGTCTTCAGCTCCTCCAGAAGCGAATATGCCAGTCTGCTGGTTGCAGTCCCCTCCGGATTTCCGGGAAACTGCCTGTTGATATCGGAATCATCCGAAAGCCAGTATTTATGATCGGCATTCATTGCACTGTAGTTAACGGACGGAACAAGCAGGATGGATTTACCGTGAACTATATCACCATGTTCCTCAATCTCTGCAAGTCTGGCCGAAAGCTTTGAGCAGATATACAGCTGCTGATGTTCGTTTCCTCTCATGGCTCCGACTATGGCAGCGCTGTGTTCAGCCTTTAATGGCTCTGAATATGTACCTGCTCCGAATACATATCCATATATGTTATGCTCTCCGCTGAACGGAGTTTCATACGAAAATAATGTTTTTTGTCTCATCTCATACCTTCTCTTGTTTATGAAATGTATCCCCCGGATCACATATCAACTATTCTTGCGAGCAGCGACCCCATTTCTATCGCCGGATACTCGCGAATAGCACTGATCTTACCACTCTTCGGTGCTATTATTCTCTCTTCAACTGTTCCTGTAAGTACATTAACGACTGAACCGATAAGCATACCGGCATCAACCCTGTCGTGTACATCTACATTCGGAATAAAAATACCACTACTCTCCGAATTCAGATATGCTATCTGATGATCATGTGTGACAGTAGGTTTTTTAATATCATTTATCTCGCCCTGCCACATACCCATATCCTTCATCATGGCAAATATACCGTCAACCAGCTGATTTCCCAACTTCTGGTTTATTCTGTATGCCGAAAATGATTCGGTCACACAGGAAATAACCCCTCTCTGATTGAGCTCGTATACAAGACTTCCTGCTCTTACCTGACTGGAGGGATGTATCCATATCATATCCGTATTCAGTTTCGTAGCATATGGCATTATCTCATCCACAACATCATCATTCAGTCTTATCTGCGGTATCTCCTTCAGATAAAGGTTACTGCCATGTATATCAAGACAGAATTCTGTCTTCGGACCATCATTACTGCTGACTATATCATCTATAATACAGCTTGCAGCATACTCTCCCATAGCACCGCTTTTTGCCCCGGGAAAAAGCTCATTCATATCAAGCTCGGCACCGGGTATCTCTCTGGTCTTTGCCTCAAGGGCTATAGGATTTATGGAAGGATAAATATCAACTATTCCCGTCAGACTGGCATAGTCTTCTTTTATCCTTCTTATCACTTCATAGCAGATATACTGCCCCTGCAGCTCATCTCCGTATACTCCGGAAACAAGCGCTATTCTTCTTTCATTTCCTGTTATATTATCAGGAGTCAGTCTGTTCTTTTTTATCTTCAGAACCTCATTTACCATGAGGTTTACTCTTGCAACTGTCTCTATCATTTGAGTCCCTCAGTCTGTGTATTATCTTTCCAGCATTTCACGGGCTGTAGCGATCACGCTGTCAGTTACACTCGCTCCACCAAGAAGTCTCGCAAGCTCCATCACTCTGCCCTCATCGCTGAGTCTGCTGATTCCGGTGATCGTCTTATCACCCACAACCTCTTTTTCAATAACGTACGAACTATCCGCGCAGGCTGCTATCTGAGGCAGATGAGTAATGGTGATTATCTGTCTTGTTTCGCCAAGCCTGTGCATTACATTTCCAACCTTCTCAGCTGTAATACCGCTGATTCCCACATCTATCTCATCAAATATCAGAGTCGGCGTATCAGCCGTTTCAGAGATAACAGATTTGATGGCCAGCATAACTCTGGACAGCTCTCCACCTGACGCAACCTGAGTCAGCGGACGTATATCCTCTCCGATATTAGTGGAAATGTAAAACTCCGCTATATCCTTTCCATTTGCCGAATAATCCTTTGCCTCATCAAAATGCATGGTAAACCGGACATCATTAAAGTTCAGCTCACGCATGGCATCAGCTATGGTTTCGCAGAGAGCATCGGCTGTTTTCTTTCTTGCTTTAGTCAGCTTTCCCGTGGCCTTCTCAAGCTCAGACTCCAGGGCTGCTTTTTCGTCACTCAGCTTTGCTATGGTCTCATCGTAAGAAGCAAGCTCTTCCTCCTGATCTTTCAAAGATGCCAGCTGTCCAAGTACCTCCTCTATGGTTGAACCATATCTGGATTTAAGAGTATTGATAAGGTCCAGCCTGTCTGAAGTCTGCTTCAGAGTTTCCTCATCATATTCCATCTCGGACGCATACTCTGCAAGCTCTCTGGAGAAATCACTCATAAGCGCCTCTATATCGGAAAGAAGACCTATAAGCTCATCTGAAAAATCATCATATTTCTTAAGCCTGGTCAGAACCTGAAGCGCCTCGGATATCTGATTTCCGGATGACATGGGTGAGTCATATCCCGTAAGCCTCATAACCTCTGATGTGATCTCGGCTATCTGCTGTGAGTTACTTGCTTTTTTGAAAAGCTCCTCCAGCAGCATGTCCTCCCCCGGCTTCAGCCTGGCAGATTCTATGGAGTTTATCTCATATCTGATATAGTCCAGCTTCTTTGCTCTGTCCGTATCATCCGAAATAAGGCTTTCCAGCTTATCACTTACCTTTTTATAATCCCTGTACAGGTCTGCTACTTCCTTCTTGGCAGCTATTATGGAATTGTCATAGCTGTCAACAATCTCAAGATGAGACGCAGCCTTAAGAAGTGTCCTCTGTTCATGCTGTGCATGAAGACTTATCAGTTTCTGGGCAACGTCCTTCAGCTTTGCAACAGTTACGGTTCTGTCATTTATACGGTTTACGGACCGTCCCCCGGACAGTCTCCTTGATATAAGGACCTCGCCATCATGAACCTCTATATCTTCAGCTTCAAGCTCTGCTGCAAGTCCGTCTTCTACGAAAAACAGAAGTTCCACCAGCCCGTCCTTTTCACTGTCTCTTAAAAGTCCCGCATCAAATCTTCCTCCGAGACCTATTCCTATAGAGCCGATGATTATTGATTTTCCGGCTCCTGTTTCTCCTGTAAGAACATTCAGTCCTTCAGTAAAATCTATATCCAGTTCGTCTATTAAGGCTATATTGACTATGTGTAAATTTACTAACATTTTATCCTCCGTGGGATACCCCTATATCCCGACGTTTATTTACGAACTCTTTTTCAACCACCAAGTTTTTTTCTCAGTATTTCATATACATTTGAATCGTCAAGCTTTATAAGCTTAAGTGTGCTGTCGGAGGTGCATATTTCAACTCTGTCTCCGACCTTCATATGATAGTTCTCAGCTCCGTCAAATGCAACCAGACCATTACTGTCCTTATCCATTCTCTTCTCAAGAAGCACCAGTTCTATCTTGTCATCCACACCAAATACAACGCTTCGCCTGGAAAGAGAATACGGAGAAATGGGTGTCATGACTATCATCTTTGCATCAGGCTGAACTATGGGACCGCCTGCAGAAAGATTGTATCCCGTAGAACCAGTAGGTGTGGAAATAATAACACCGTCTGCATCTATCGTATCGAAATGTCTTCCATTTACCTTCAGCTCAACGGAAATAAGTCTGAGTGCGCTATCACGACCGAAAACGATATCATTCAGTGCGTCATGAACCTTCACTCCGTCAGAAGTATAAACGGTACCTGAGAGCATCATTCTTTCTTCTATGGAATAATCTCCTATCAAAAGTCTGTCGATCATTCCCTTTATCTCAGTGACCACCACTTCGGTAAGGAATCCGACTGTACCCAGGTTTACTCCTATTACCGGAATATTCCTGTTGCTGAGAACATGTGAAACCCTAAGCATGGTACCGTCCCCACCCATGGAAATGATCACATCGGCATCAGTATCAAGTGTATCTCTTTCATCCTCCTGTCCGCTGACATAAAGAACTGCCTCAGCGCCTCTTATCTGTATGTACTCAACAACAGATTTGGACCATCTGAGTTCTTTATCCTTTACTTCATTTGCAAACACAAGAAACTTTTTACACTTAATCATGAATCATTCCTTTTTATCAAGAGTCTCATGGCTCATTTCCACAAGCTCTTTTATACGTTTTTTTATATCATCATTATCGCAGGACACTGTGTTTTCTGTCTCGTCAGTTACCGGAATATCACATTTCCTGATATGCATCAGATACTCTATATTTCCCTCGGGACCCTTTACAGGCGAAAAGTCCAGTCCCAGAACCTCAAAGCCTGCCTGAACCGTAAACCCGGTCACATTCTCTATAACTTCCTCATGAACCTTTCTGTCCCTGACAACACCTTTCTTTCCGACCTTCTCGCGACCTGCTTCAAACTGAGGCTTGATAAGGCACACTACTTCACCATCATCAGTCATTAACTCTCTAAGGGGTGGCAGAACCTTTGAAAGAGAGATAAATGATACATCCACAGATGCAAATTCTATGGGATCATCTATATCTTCAGGTGTAACATATCTGATATTTGTTTTTTCCATGCATATAACGCGGCTGTCCTGTCTCAGTTTCCATGCCAGCTGACCATATCCCACATCAACGCTGTATACCTTAACGGCTCCGCACTGAAGCATGCAGTCGGTAAAGCCTCCTGTGGAAGCTCCCACATCCATGCAGACCTTCCCTTTGGGATCCACCGGAAATACCTGCATGGCCTTTTCAAGCTTCAGACCGCCGCGGCTCACATACTTAAGTGTTTTTCCCCGGACTTCTATCTTTGCATTTACAGGAAAGCTGCTTCCGGCCTTATCTTCCTTTTCTCCATCCACATATACAATTCCTGCCATTATCACTGCTTTGGCTTTTTCCCTTGACTCGGCAAGTCCATTTTCCACAAGCAGTACATCAAGTCTTTTCTTTTCCATCCTGAATCTTTCTACATTGTTTTTTTGATATCAATGATATACAGACGGCTTCGTTTTCATCGAAGCGTATATCACTTCTTCAGATGCTTCATTATATCCTTATAAATACTATCGGCATCAAGTCCGCACAGCTCTTTAAGCTTTCTTACACTTCCATGCTGAACTGTTTCAGACTTTATACAATAATGAAGGAGCTTACATCTTGAATCGGACTCAGCTATCTCATAAGCAACCGCCTCTCCGAAGCTTCCTCTCTTGATGGTCTCTTCTATAACTGCAACATAATCAAATTTCTTTATGGTATCCTTGACTCTGTCGGTATCTATGGGATTGATAAATCTGACACTTACAAGTTCGGGCTCGTAGCTGGTTTCATCTTTTATCTTATCTCTAACTTCCTTTGCGGTTGAAACCATATTTCCTACAGCCAGGAGCGCTACAGTCTTGCACTTCTGTTCTCCAATCTGGGAACTGAAATTGATCACCTCTGCCTTGCCCATAATGTATTTGAAGTTTCTGTCATCCATTTCCGTGTATGCAACACCCTTAGGATACTTGATAGCTACCGGGCCATCGCATTCCAGGGCATAATCCATAGCGTCCTCCAGATCCTTTGCACCTCTTGGAGCTATAACCGTAAGATTCGGAACCGACCTGAGGAATGAGGTATCATATATACCCATGTGGGTCTCACCATCTTCTCCCACTATTCCGGAACGGTCGATCATGATAACAACATGGAGCTTCTGCAAACATATATCGTGGAGCAGCTGGTCATATCCTCTCTGCAGGAAGGAGCTGTAAATTGCAACAAATGGCACATACCCGCCTGCCGCCAGACCTGCCGCAAACGTGAGTGCATGCTGCTCGGCTATTCCCACATCAAATGTCCTGTCCGGGAATTCCTTCTGGAAAGCCTTAACTCCCGTACCCTTGGACATGGCCGCAGTGATTGCCACAACCTTATCACTTTTCTTACCCATATCAACGAGTTTATCGGAAAATACCTCTGTATATGAAGGGGCCTTCTTTGTTCCCACAGACTTTCCTGTTTCGGGATTGAAAGGACCAACTCCATGGAAATGCTCGGGATATCTTTCTGCATACTTATATCCCTTACCCTTCTTTGTCTTTATATGAACTATAACCGGTCTGTCCAGCTTTAATGCACTTGAGAAAATCTCAACCATTTTCTCTGTGTCATGTCCGTCTATAGGACCGATATATGTTATTCCCATATCACCGAAAATAGTTCCGGGAACGAAGAGATTTTTGATGGAGTCCTTTGATTTCTTGATTCCCTTTGCAACCTTGTAACCTACAGAAGGAATCTCAAGGAGCATGTTCTCAACTCCGGATTTCAGTTCATTGTACGCTTTACCGATACGGATCTTACTAAGGGCACTTGAAAGTCCGCCCACATTCTGTGAAATGGACATCTCGTTATCATTTAATACAACAAGGCATGATGAATCAAGCTGTGATATCTGATCCAGCGCCTCAAAAGCCATACCACCTGTCAGTGAACCATCACCTATAACTGCACATATCTTTTCATCTGTACCGCGAAGCTCTCTTGCTTCTACCATACCGATGGCAGCGGAAATGGATGTAGAGCTGTGACCTGTATTAAATGCATCCGCCTCGGATTCACTTGTCTTAGGGAAACCGCTCATACCTCCGAACTGTCTCAGCTTATAGAATTCATCCTTACGGCCGGTAAGTATTTTATGTGTATAGGACTGATGTCCCACATCAAATATTATCTTATCCTTCGGTAAGTCCAGACATCTGTGCAGGGCTATGGTAAGCTCTACAGCGCCGAGATTGGAAGCCAGATGACCACCTGTCTTGCTTATGTTTTCGATAAGAAATTCTCTTATCTCATGTGCCAGCTCAGGCATGTCTTCCATATTCATTTTTTTTATATCATTTTCTTTTTTGATATGATCAAGTAAACTCATAACTAATACTCACGGTCTGTAAGCATGATGACAAGCTCAACCAGTGCTCTCCTATATTTATTATCCGGAACAGTATTTTCTATAATCTCAACTGCCTTTTTGCTCTGAGCCTTTACATATTCCTTTGATTTTTCTATACCATACTGAGTGACAAATGTATTCTTCAGATTTCTTTCGTCCTGATGAACCTCTTTGCCCAGCTTCTCGCTGTCTCCAATGGTATCAAGTATGTCATCCTGTACCTGGAAGGCCATTCCCACAGCCTCTCCTGTTTCTTCCATTTTACTGATAATACCGTCTTCAGCTCCGGAAAGGATGGCTCCTATCATCAGAGGTGCTTCTATCAGTGCACAGGTTTTATTCTTGTAAATATAATCCCTCTGTTCATCTGTTATCCTGCTGCCGGACAGCTGTACATCAAGTCCCTGTCCACCCAGCATTCCATCCACACCGGTCTTACTCAGCAGTACCTTAAGTGCTTTGCAGCCCTTTATAAGAACCTTTGCAGCCTCGGCGTCACCGTTTTCATCTGCGACCTCAGCTATGCTTTTAGAAACAGTTTCATAAGCAAAGTTAAGGAGTGCGTCCCCTGCAAGGATTGCCGTACTTTCATTATACTGCACATGAACCGTCGGTTTTCCTCTTCTGAGGGTATCATTATCAAGTGCGGGAAGATCGTCATGTATAAGTGAATGTGTATGTATCATCTCTATGGCAGCCACAAATGATTTCAGAACATTACAGGTTTTTGAATCTTCTAACGCCTCTTCTTCGGATGCCATAGCCATATAGGTAAGATACATAAGAACAGGTCTTATTCTCTTTCCTCCTGCAGTCATGGAATAGTTCATGGCTCCTGCTATATCTGACGGACAACGGGACTCGTCCGGGAGAAGTGAAGCTATCATATCCTCGACTGTTTTTGTTATATCATCTATTTTGATATCTGCCATTATTCGTCCTCCGTAGATAGTATCTGTATTTCTTTCTCTACGCCCTCAAGATGCTTCTTGCACTCTTCTGCCAGGGTTACACCTTCCTTATAGAGTTCGAGGGAAGCCTTAAGAGAGGTTCCTGATTTGCCAAGCTCTGTGTTTATCTCCTCGAGACGCTGAAGGGCTTTCTCTATGTCAAATTCTTCCTTTTTGTTCTCTGCCATATATAGGTCTCCATCTTATTGATTAATGTTTTTATTTACGCTCGCGAATCGCTAAGCGCCGAGACCCGCAATGGTCTCGATTTGCGTTTTACAAGCTACTCAGCGTTCTACTTTACTATCGTTTCAATATCTCCGTCATGTAATGTGATGGATATAGTATCGCCAGTTTTGACATCCTGCACTGAGCCAACGGGGTTTCCCTGCGACTCAAGATATCCGAATCCGTTCTTCAGCTTTGCCGTAGGTGATAAACCATCCAGTCTGGCAATTGCTACACCAAGGCGGTTCTTGTATGAACTGAATTTGTTATCCATCAGGTATCCAAGACGATCGGTGAGACTTGCAAGATACTGCTGGCTGTCGTTAAGCTTCTTCTGAGGACTGTTAGCTTCAAGCTTGTTTTTCAGTCCCTGAAGTCTGAGACCAGCCTCACTTACTCTTGCAGCTATATGTCTGTTCATCTCCGTCTTTAAACTTCTGAATCTGTTGATGGTTGACATAATATCGGGTATAGCCTGTTCAGCGGCAGCTGAAGGTGTAGGTGCTCTGAGATCTGCAACATAGTCTGCTATGGTATTATCTGTCTCATGACCTGTACCTGATATTATGGGAGTCTTTGCTGCATAGATGGCTCTTGCAACTATCTCTTCGTTAAATGCCCAGAGATCTTCTATGGAGCCTCCGCCTCGTCCTATGATAATGGTATCCACTCCCATAGAATCCAGCTTCTCTATACCTTTAACGATGGTTTCGGCAGCACCTTCTCCCTGAACCTTTGCAGGATAAAGTATAAGCTGAACATACGGATTTCTTCTTCTCGCAATATTCATTATATCCTGCACCGCCGCTCCGGTACTTGCCGTTACTATACCAACCTTTTCAGGATAGGCCGGTATGGGCTTTTTTACATCGAAATCAAACAGTCCTTCTTCGCTGAGCTTTTCTTTCAGCTTTTCATACTCTGCGAATAGTTTTCCCTTTGTATTCTCATCCTGAACTATTTTTCTTGCATATAATTGGTAGCGTCCATCCCGTTCATATACATTTACTGCCCCCTGTATATATACGGACATACCATCCTCAAGTCTGAACTTAAGTCCCGATGAAACGTTACCTTTAAACATAACACAAGGCATGGAGCCGGTTTCGTCTTTCAAGGAAAAATAAATATGCCCCATGCTGTGATATTTACAATTTGATATCTCTCCTTTTATCACAAGGTTCTTCAGCAGATAATCGTTTGACACCAAATTCTTTATATAGGTATTGATCTGCCCTACTGTGTAGTATTTCATAATAATCCTGATAATACTCCATTAATAAATGAAGATGCTTTCTCATCGCAATATACCTTTGAAAGCTCTATAGCCTCATTAACAGCCACCTTGTCAGGTATATCATCATCGAACAATATTTCATATACCGCAACGCGAAGAATAGCAAGCTCTGCCTTCCCAATCCTTTTGGTCTTCCAGCCCTTGCTACATTTTTCTATCTTCTCATCTATGGTCTTTATATTCTCTTTAATGGCGGTAATCCTGCTGTTTATGTATTCAAGTTCCTCTTCACTGCAGCTGATATCATTTTCCACTTCCAGTTCGGGGATATCATCTTCGTAAAATGGAATCTGGAATACACCTTTAAATACCTGTTCTCTCAGCTCATGTCTCGTCATAATTATTCACCAAAATCAACACTTGATACCTTAACATTTACCAGTCTGCACTTCAGGCCTGTCATGGTAAGGAGTGCGCTCTTTACTCTTTCCTGAATGTTATGAGATACATCAAGGATGTTATATCCAAACTTAACCTCTATGGAAAGGTCAACCTTTACCTCTTTGCCCTCGATAACAACACTTACACCTTTTGAAAGTGTATTTTTTCCAAGCTTTGCTATTATATCTCTTGTTATTCCGCCTGTAAGTCTTGAAACACCATCAACCTCGGTTACTGCAAGACCTACTATACTGGCGATAACATCATCAGCTATCTGGATAACTCCGATGCCGTCCTCTTCAACTACTATCTTTGGATCTTTTTCTTTCTCAGCCAATTAATCATTCCTCGACTTTCTTATTTTTTCTCTTCGTTTTTATCTTCCTCAGCTTTTGCTTTTATTCTGTCTTTCATATTTTTTGCAGACTTAGCGGCAGGCTTTTTCTCCGATTTTACAGGGGACTTCTTCGCAGGCTTTCTGTCCGGCTCTTCGCCCTCCTCAACCAGATATGCAGCTCCGTCTAAAAAGCCAAGTATCGTAGGAATTCCGGTCCAGAAAAGCACCAGATAAACAAGGCCTTTTTTTACATTTCCCATATAGAAATGATGTATACCTATTGTCCCCAAAAAGATGGCAAGTATTCCTGCCAGTGTTCTGTTCTTTTTCATGATCAATTCACTCTCTGATGTACTTTATTCTTATATCAGATATCTATCAGAATACCCGACATACACCACTCTTTATTGTACCAAATTCTATGATAGCTGTGCAACAATCTTTTTATACTTCCTGGTCACTTCCAGTGCATTATTATAGTGCAGTGCCATGGTTACCATGGATACTATTCCGACACTTCCTATAACGTTTACAAAATACCTCAGACTGACATACATCATAACTCCTGCAGCTACTACTCCGCATATTGCAATAAGCTCATGCGCCCATATCTGAAACAGTACCTCAAGAATAACAACCGAAATAAGCAGGCACAGCATCAGATTGTACTTCGGTACAAACTCCGGATATTCATATACTATATCCTTCGCCTTGGAAATAAGGTAATAATCAAAAATACTCATACCAAATACCAAAACACCAAAGACTCTGATAAGCCGCCTCACGTCCCTCAGTTCAGGTCGCCTCAGAACCTCTGATCTTACCGGTATTTTCTGCACCTCGTAATACTTTTTTGAATCTGCATCACTGAAATACGTATCACCGGAAAAAATATCGCCGGAATATGTATTGTCAGGATATGCCCCCGCCGACTGTCCATATGGTCTTTTCAGACTATCATTGTCATCCAGGGATGTATAGTAATCATTCTCATTCATGATAATTCTTTTATTCTCCGATTCTTCTCTTTAAATCTACGACGGATAACTAGATATACTATGAATATTATCCAGGAGAGTATCATTACTAATCCACCGATGATAATTCCTTTCGGAGTATAAACTATCCGTATATCGTGGTGCCCAGCCCCGAGAGGTACTCCCGTAAAGCCTCGCATAACCTTAACGGCAGAAACCTTCTTATCACCATCATACACTGACCAGCCATCATCAAATGGTATAGACAGCACCATCACACCCTCATCCCTCATATCCAGAGTTCCTTTTATCTCTCCTTCGGAAAATGAAGAAATCTCAAGATGTTCTTCTGATAAAACGTTCAGGGCATTTTCTGCAACCTCATCATTATATCTTCCAAAATACCATAACAGTGATACTTCAGGCTCTTCCGTAAAGAATATTGCTTCTACATTTTCTCCCGATTCTAATCTCGGTAGTTCAAGCCATCCGTTTATTATATCGCCATATGCATATTCTTCACCATCTATGGAAACCCGGACTCCGTTTCCACCTGTTGCGGCTATATAGATGTAATATACGCCCTCCTGTGTTGCAGAGAAACAAAGATCTACCACAGCCATCTCCTGTGTAACCTCTTCGATAAAGATCGAATTATTTCCCTCCGCATCTTTTTTTATGGTACATCCGTCAAAGAAGCAGCCAACCTCATCATTGATATCGGTTATTACATCCTCTTCGGTATCAGTGGAAAGCTTTAGTATACTGTTCAATGTATAAAGTGGATTTATCTCTTCACTGTATGAATAATCCAGCAGCCTTTTATCTGCAACATATCCCAGAGGAAGAAAGGCTTCATTCTCAATCTTACTAACGTTCTCTCCATCAAAATAGTAATAATTCTTTAGGGAAATAAGAGCATTTGTCAGTGGAATAAAGCCCTTGAAAATATATTGGTTACTCATATACTTATATCCCAAATCAATCATAGTATAAAGACTGTTTCCACTAATTGTCGAACAAAATGTACTGGCTCCGTTCATCCCAATCAGAGTATTCTCATTAGTAATTTCAGGATCTAAAACATCTTCCCTGTAAAATGGCAGGTCCTCTTCACTATCTGAATTCTCATAATAATCAATCATAGCTTCCATTGCACGCTCATCTCTTTTTAAGTTCTGAGATTCAAATGAAAGAAAAGCATTAGTAAAAAGTTCCAGAAGCATCAATACGGAAAATGCCGCTATAACTTTCGTTTTCTTTACCGAACCGAAGTAAGCAAGTCCCAGCAGTACTGCATAAATCATGATCAGCAGCATATTTGTAACAATAACGATTTCCACTCCCGCTATACAGTCAAACTCGACAAATGCATAGCACACTACAGGGGATATAACTGCTATAAAAGCAGCAGCTATCAGACACATTCTCTTTTTTTGTTGTTCAGCAGACAACTGTTCAACTCCCGACAATGCCTCATATCCTATGCAGAGTATCAGGAAAATATAAATAAATGAGAATCTGTTGGGAATAAGAAACTGCTCATGGAAGCCGTGCCATATATAATTAAGAACACTCTCGTTCATGCTTATCACCAGGATAAGAAACATTCCTGCCTTCCTCAGCTTTTCATTTAAATCTTTTTTGCTGAATAAGAAATACACCGGTACAAGAAGTACAAACGCACATCCGCAGTAGATATTTGCCACACCGTTATATCTCTCGGTAACCACAGGCTTCGAGAGAAAGAATGCACGCTTAAAAATATGCAGTATATTTCCGAAAAAACCGAATCCCGGGGTCTCATAAGAAGCTCCGGATGTCTCTCCTATTCCGAAATAGATCACGCATAAAGAAACTGCTGTCATACCCGCCGCAAGAAGTGAGGCCAGAGCAAATCTGACACCTGTTTTAAGAAATGATCTAACTGAATCATATTTCCAAAACAGGAAATAGATTCCCAGGAATATACATATCATGAATGCCATATAGAAATTCAGATATATGGTTATACATAAAGAAATAATATAAAGAACCGGGTTCTTTCCTTCGAGAAGTCTGTCCATCCCCAGCATTACGATAGGGAACATGATGAGGGAATCAAGCCACATGATATTCCAGAAGTATCCGCAGATAAATCCACTGAGAGCATAGCAGACTGAAATGGCTGTTATCAGCAGATATCTGATATCGGTAGCCATCTTCTTTCTCAGATAATATGAAAAGGATGCCCCGGCCAGTGCAACCTTGAGAATAACAATAAATGTAAATGCACTGATAAGTCCGCTCTTTGAAACAAATAAAAGCAGAATATTAAATGGACTGGCCAGATAATAGAAAAACAGAAGGAGATAATTTGCCCCCAGTCCTATCTTCCATGTGTAAAAAAGATCATGGACAGAGCTCATACTTCCTATCCCTGCTGTCTTGTCTTTGAAAAGACCTAAAATCGGTATATACTGGTCATAGCTGTCACCTAAAAGGATATATTTATCACCAAATGGTTTTATTCCTAAGATGATAAATGTAATAAGCAGAAATAATGTAATTATCAAAAATGTAACTATACTTAAATGCTTTTTTGCTAGATTCAATGCTTTACTCCTGAATGTTCATTTCTCCATCAGTCATATCCTGACTATCTGTCTCTTCTTTTGCTTCCACACCGTCTTTCTCAACATCTGCTTCCACGCTGTCTTTCTCACTCATACTCTCCTCTACCGTCCTATATTTAAAACCTGTAAAATATGCCACCATAAATATAACTGCTTCCATAATAGGAAGTATATATCTGGCATCCGGAGCAGGTATGGCCAGCATAAGTGTTGCCGAATAAAGAAGCACCGGTATCATCGGAAGGATATACTTCTTTTTCTTATTAATAAACAGTGCTGTCATAAGTAGTATACATACGAAAAGACTGAGACCGCCTCTAAGGAAAGCCGTATGCAGCCAAGTATTATCATTATAAAACTCCGTAACGGGCTTTGTTACGTTATACAGACCACTGTAATCTATCTCACTGTCTTCAGGTAGACCTGCCAGCTCTGAAACCGGCATATAATACTCAACCATATCCGCAGGTCTTGAAACCTCCCAGATATCATTTGCCATGCCAAGGAATGCCCTGAAGAATATGACAGGATGCTTAAAGACAAGTTTAGCATTCAGTTTGATAATAAATGATCCGTATCCATCCTCTTCCATCAGATCATTCATCTTGAACAGATTATCAGAACCAAGGAAACCCCATGGTCTTGAGATTCCATCTGCCCAGTACTTATCGTAGCAGAGTCCCCAGTCACTGACCGGCATTACCTCTTCAAGTCTTGCCTCGTCCTTAGGATCAAACTCCACTCCTTCGTAAGCAGCACTGCTGATGATGGAAAGCGGTGTTCCATACTTAACATATGCAGGAACTGGTTCCACATCCATGGCATTGAATAGAATTATGTAAACCAATACATAGCTCATGATATGCATTAATGGAGCTATGATAAATCTCTTTATCTCAGCTTTATTCTTCTTAAGCAGATATATTCCGAGAATTACGAGTCCTGATATGGATGCAATATAACCACCATGTCTGCAAACTGTAACAAACAGAGAAGCAAAACCGAGGACTGCAATATCCCCTTTACCTACCTTACCTGTTCTGATCACACTGAAGACTCCTGCTGTCAGCGCAAGAACTCCCATGGCAAATACAGTATCCTTGTACATAACACTGAGATAAAGCATCGGCGTTACCGCAACAGACATGAGAATGGTATATACCGACATGGCTTTTACCGAATGCTTTTCCAAAGCCCTCAGCACATAGCTGTTTATCAGAATAAATATTATAGTCTGGACTATATTTGCTCCAAACTGGAACCGTCCTCCTATAGTAGTGATATATACATATAAGTAATAACCAAATGTATCCCAGTTGCTTGGTGCATTTGATCTGACCTGAAGCATGACTCTCGCCACATCATCCTGAATCCAGATACCCGGCATTGCGGCAAACAGGAAAATGCATGATAAAACGGCAATTATTATAAGACATACTTTTCTGTTCTTCAGCAGCTTCGGACTATACTCCTTCACCTTATCAAATCTGCAGGAAAGAACGGCATTTATTATATACCATACACTGAAGATAAGAGAAGGAACAAAGAGCACCCACTTCCATACTGAAGAAAGCAGACTGTCAGTCATAAGAGCCGTTCCTCTGATCAGATCCGTAAACGGAAGCATGATAAGGAACAGTACCGTCAGCAGTACTGCAGCCACCTGCACTCTGCCCTTCTGAATTCTGCCAAATATCTCCCTTCTCCTTCTTATTCCCATAATAAGGGCTATAAGGATCAGCAGCCAGCCATTACCAAATGCATAGTTCCCTGATCCGTCAAATACTATAGGCATAGGAAGAAGCGCCAGGGTAAGAACGGTAAATATGAGAACATTCTTTACATCCGGCTTTTTCTCTATCTGAACAACTCCCTTTTTAATCATAAGCATATAAGCTACCAGCATAAGCATCGCAGTTATGATACTTATCTGCCAGCCCGTCACTACACCTTCGGGAGTATATTTTAATTCTATATGATGAGCTCCTGCATTAAGATATAATGCGGCACCATCCATATAGCTTGTTATCTTCGCTTCCTGTCCATCCACATATGCCGTAAATCCGGGCAGATAAGGCATGGCAAGATAAAGCATGCTGTTATCCGGCATCTGAACGTCCATGCTGATACTATCCGAATCAAAGGACTGATTATAAGCCGTATTTGATGCCAGAATATTGTAAAGCTGTCCAAAGCTGTCCTCTCTGAAGACCGCAAGCTTTATATCATCCTGAGACTCAATATTGATAGTTCTCGGAACATAGAAGTAGAATACACCGGTTTCTCCTTCTACTGCAGTACCTATATATTCAGATGCCTGAGCTATCTGCATATAGAGTGCTCCCGATATATCAGTATCAACATAGAAGGTATAGAGTGCATTTCCCTCTGCATCCTCTTCCACCATATAGTAGAGGCTGTTACCGGTACCTGCCTGAAGTTCTTCTTCGGAGTTGATCCTTTCTGCAGTAAGTTCGGCATAAATGTCATCTACTCCAAAGGCATGAGCAAATTCATTATCAAGTTCAAAAACAGATGAATAATTGGAATAAGACTCCGACTTTTTGTTCCATTCATCCAGCACATGACTGTCTATAACTATTCCCAGAGGAAGGTAATATGGATTCTGATATAAGATTACATTTCCCTCCATATCTATTGGGACATATGGTGACACAGTCTCATATTTTTCATTGTTTATGGTGTGATACCTCACGTGAAGCATCATATCCGCCAGGGGCGAACCGGTAGTGTAATAGGTGATATTCTTCGAGAAAAGTACACCCCATCTGTAATAAAGATCAAAATGCTGACTGAAGCTGCTGGAGGTATAGAATGACAAGGAATGTGTTCCCGTTGTATAGGAAATATTCTGGTCAAAGGTTTCCCCCGGACGTTCGGTAATGCAGTAAGGAATCAGCATGTCCGGATTTCTTTCAGCCAGAAGCTTCATATTATCTATATAAGCAAATTCATCCTTACTGCCGTCGAAGGACATGGATGATTTCAGAGTAAAGACCGAGCTGAAAACCACCTCGATACTTACAACGGTCATAAGTATACTTATACATTTCTTTTTATCTATCTTCAGGTAAAGGCCTGCAAAGATGATGAGATATATTCCAAGGAAGATAAAGCTGCAGATATAGTATTTCACTGCACTGTCGGAAAGCTCGGGATTGTCTATTCCCAAAACATACGAAGTAAGCAGCACAGCTGCCGAAACCAGTACACCCACCAGCATGCTCTTCTTTCCCACTTCTTCAAACCTGAGCACAACATCATATGCCATTATAAGGATGATAAAAATGAAGAAGGACGAAAAACGGTTAGGAACCTGCCACTGATAATGGAAGCCATGGAATATATAATTAAACAGCTGATTATCAAAGCCTATATATATGACTGCAAGGAAAATAAGGGTCTTGATCCTGCGGCTGAGCTTGATATCCTTCAGTCTCATAAATACGGGAACAAGAAGCAGTATAAGAAGGCCGCAGTAAATGTTCGACCTGTATTCTATACTTGAGGTTGTCATTCCGTCCTTTGCCACTCTGTATTCAGAGAGGGGGCTCAGTATGGAACCGAACCATTTCATAAGGCTTGGAGCCTCACCGTCGAATTCACCATATGGCGAGTATCTGGTTCTGATAAAGTAAGGTATCAGAAATGCAGCGGAAAGACCTGCCGCACACATAGATGACACGGCAAACCTGACGCCGTTCATAAAAAATGTCTTTATATCCTTATGCTCCTGGATCAGGAAATACATTGCCGCAAATATACACAGGATAAAGGCATAGTACGCCTCCGTCGCCATAAAGTAAGCAAGTGTGAATATGTAAAGCTTTGATTTTTTATCATAGACAAGCTTCTCAATTCCCAGGAAAATGATGGGCATGTAGATCATGTATCTGAAGTAATAAATGAAGAAGCTGATGGTAAACGCAGAAAGACCGTAACAAAGACCGAAGGCTATAAGTCTCGGATCCTTCCTGTCCATTACTTTTGCATTTCTTCTGTGAGTCAGATAATAGATAAATATAGGTCCTGCCAGCAAATAATTCAGGTAATAGTACATAAAGAACACCGGCAGAAACAGTGACTCCGGAACAAAGAAATAGATGATATAAAGCCATGGTCTCAGAAGCAGGAATGTCATAGAATATGTCTTCATTCCATAGTTATCAAATGTCATTCCGACACCGTACTCCAGAAACTCAAAAAATCCCCCGCTCTTCACACGGTTTGCAGCATTAACGAACTGGGTATAATCCTGAATAAAACCGTTTCCGAGTAACGGAAAGTTGTCACCAAAAGGCTGAACTCTGTCGATGAACATGACAATAATCATTATTATCGTCATAACAAGTATTACGACGAGATAAGTGTAATTATTCTTTATAAAGTTGGTAGACTTATCCCTAATGCTATTCATCCAATAATTCCTTATCTATCATATCCTTGTTTTGAACATAATAATCATAGAGTTTCTTTACTGAAAGCTCCATTGGCTCAGTTTCATTCCATCCAATTTCTTTAAAAAGTCTGTCACTGTTTGCAGTATACTCATTTGCGTATCCGCTATTCTTAACTATTATTCCTGTGTTTTTACCACTTATTCTCATTACAGATTCAGCTATCTGAAGAATTGATATTCTTTTACCCGAGGTAATATTATATGTGTGAAAACCATGCTTATCCATACAAATAAATCTATCAATCATCCTACAAAAATCATCGATGTATAAATAATCAAAGATAACATTTCTTCTAATTGTAATAGGCATATCCTTTATAACTTTACAACAGGCTCCAGAGATAAAAGTAGACTTCCAGTTTTCATATTTACCGTAAAGACCAAATACTCTAAGATTGTATATATTATCAGAGTCATAAATTCCAGCTTCTATCTCCTGTCCAATGATATACTTAGCCATTCCATAAGCATTATCAGGAATATCATTCTTCAGATCAGCTTCTTTAACAGAACATATCGGATATAACTTATTGTACTCTGCGCCCGAGCCAAAATAAATGAGTTTTCCATAGTATTTGTTGTACTTAGCCAGATTATGGAACATCCTGACATCGTACTCAAACTCTTTTGAAGAATCCTTGTTTAAACCAACTCTCGGATTATATATCGCAGCATCTATCACAACATCAAAGTACGTTTTCTTCAAATAACTTCTAACCTCAGCCTCATGCAACAGATTTAGCTCAGCACTTGCTAAGGCAGTGACATCACTACCTGACATAGAATAATATTCATACAAATTTCGTCCAATAAAACCATTTTTTCCAATAATTAATACTTTCATATCTCCTCTATTATTCTCTGACAGCCCTTTCCATCAACCAGTTTTTTCATTGCTGATGATTGTAACGCTCTAATGTTATAATCTTTAATCTGTTCTAATAAACTATTAAGATTATTTATAAACTCTTTATCATTTATAGCTCCAGCTGATTTAATAACAGATTCTTTATCAAAGTAAGAAACATTATCTCTTTGATTCTCAGCTGCTATATAAGAAATAGTTGGAGTTCCGCAAGCTGATAATTCATAAAGGGTTGTACCACCTGCAGAAATTGCTATGTCAGCACTCATCATATATTTTTCAATATTTCTAACATTTGAAAGAATATTTATCTCACACCCTTTTACTCGCTTAAGGACATTACAAACTTCTGTACTAATCTTATCTATATTTGTACAATAATTACCACAAATTATATTTACCACACTGAAATACGAAAAATCTACATTTCTTATTATCTTTATAATTAATTCACTTTGATCTCCTCCACCTGAAAGAATAAGAAGTTCTTCCGGTTTTTCCTTTATCTTTTTTGTTGGTAGCATAAGAAAATTTTCCCTAAGAGGCAAATACTTTGTACCAAGAAGAAGCCTTGTCCCGCTATCTTTATATACATCTTTATATCCAAACTTATTGTAATACGGAGCATAGCAGATAAGACAATTAACAGGATATCTGAACATATTTAAATCATCTATATATATAACTTCTGTATAATCTTTTATTCTTTTTAGATATATCTCAGTCACTTGATATGAATCAATGATCAGCTTTTTTATATCCTTTTCTTTTATCAATGCCAGTAGCTTTTCCGTTTCACTCTCCATATCATTCCATGCGGAGTTAAGTGTAATATGTTCATACCCAGCTTTATCCAATAGATCATCTCCAGACCCATCCGCTGTTATAAAAATGGTTTTAATACCTGACTTACAAGCCTGCGATGCAATAGCCATACATCTCATCATATGCCCAGTCGCTATATGTTTGTTAGCATCAACTCTTATAAATAACATATATTATTAACCTTTTTCTTATAATCTCTCATATACGGACAAGAATTACCATATTAACTTAGTGATAACCTAACGAACTCCAATTTTCAGGCACAAATATATCATCATGTACAGAAAACCATAATTCAGGTAAATATCTATATCCATTATTAGTTTCTGTATTATAATTCAAAGCAAAAATAAGGTTTAATGGTTCATCTTTTTTATTCATTTCACTTAGTACATTACCAGTAAATGGATTCTTTGCATTGTCGATCAATCCATCCGTAGCTATGATAGGAACATCTGCATTTGACATAAACTGTCTGTCAACAGTAAAAACATCAGCATTAAAATCTTTTACAAGAAGAGTACTTTGAAACTGTAATAAGTCCGCTCCTAAAGTATCGTTCACAAACTTTACTCTACAAACAAAATCTTCATACCATCCCATTACGGCTGAATGATCAGATACTATTATTATTTTTGTATTATCATATACCCCATTTTCCTTCAGATAATCCAACCATTTACCAATAACATTCATAGATGACATATTCACCTGGTAATGTGTCAATTTTTTTGTATCATTAATCTCTATTTCATTACCAAATATATCTATTCTAGTTTGATTATTATTATCAAATTCACTATTATCAACTATTTTTGATGGTAGATAATCTGGTTCACTAAGTACGCATGGTTCATGTGTAGAATCATTGCTCATCATCATAAATGTATTTTTATCAGAATCATCTATTTTTGTTATTTCACTCATGCTATCCAAAACATTATAAGTTTCTAAGAAAGGTCCATATTGACCCTTACACTTCGATGCTCCATCAGCTTTTTGAACACATTCTTCACATGACAGTGAATAGTAATCTCCACCATGGTAAATGATTCTCTGTCCGATTGCCGGGGTCACACGACATAATGAGTAAAAAAATAGATTTCTTTTCTTTATCTCTTCCATACTTTCGTCTAATATAGCAGAATTTAATTTACCTTTTGAAATATATGTTTTTATTTCTGGATAATCACTATAAATACTAAGATCTGGTATCCATCTATACCCCGCCAATGTTGGATCACATACAGTAACTTCATAATCATTTTGATCAAACAAAACCGGCATAACTTTTAACGCTTCGTTTTGTTTATCCACCAATAATTCTGTATCTCTTTTATTCATTTCTTCAGGTGAATATTCATATCCGCCATATAATGCTGGTGCACCAACATTTGTACATTCACCATAACTTACACAATTAGGATAATAAGTAAATCCACTAAATTTTTCTAACAACTCAGGATTTTCTGTTATTATACCAGGAATAAAATAGCTATCCATTTTATCCATCATAATAACAACAACATTATAACCATTTTTACTTAAATGAATTTCAGGAATTCCTTCATCATACTTTTCTAAATAACTCTTACAATCATGAAACTGTACATTAATATTCCTTATATTATTAAAACTCAGCACCCCTAACGCCATGATTGCAACTATTAAAATACAACAAATAATAGTTTTATTCTTACGATAAACAAAATGACATAAAACCACAGCAGCTAACACTATAATAATATTTCTAATAATCTGAAATTTCCCATAAACAATATCTGTTTCTTCCGATAATGTTAATAACTTGGATACTTTTAGATTATAATCAATTGTTATAAAGTTTAACGCAAATACTACCGCCAGAATAAATAACACTTCTGAAACTATTCTTTTCACCTTGTTATTATTGATAATATATATAATACCACTCCATATAACAAAGAAGCCAAATGCAATACAGAAACTACTTATAACATAAACTACTGGATTTCGAAGTATACTTATGCTTATAAATTCAAGTGCCGCCCCTTTTATTACAAAAGATGGGATATACATACCTACAAGCAACGACAACGACACTCCAGACAACAAATACACATATGTATTTTTATTATCCATTATTATTTCTTTAGCTATTTCTTTTTCCTTTTTATGTTTCTCTAAAACTCTATTTGTTATATTTTTAATTAGAGAGAATAAATTATTTAGCGTCCAATAAAAAACCAATCCTGCTGGAGAAGAATAAAGCAATACTAAGAAAACTAATGACATAAGATAAAGCTTCAAGCTTTCTTTGCAAAACATTTTTCTTGTATATATATAGCTTGAAACTATATTGATACCTGTCATAATAAATGGTAAAACATTTATACTTATCTTTCCTATAGTTAAAAGGCCATCAGCTTCCCCTAAATCCTTCAACCCACAAAAAGAAACTCCATCTAAAAGATTTATTGAAGTCAGAAAATGATAAGCCGCTATAAAAAAGGGAATCTGTAGTAAAAGTGGAAATGCTGTAAAAATACTACTATATGGTTTATAATCATTCTGTTTGTATAAAGTTTGCAACATAAAAAACCTTTCATCTCCACGAAAGCTTTTTTTGATATGCTTTTCCCATTTTTCAAAACTTAATCGTTTATTATTAATTGTTTTTTGCATTTCTTCACTTCTGTTATACAGAGGTAAAACTAAAAGATTAACTACAATGCTTAGTATTATAATAGATCCCCCGGGATTATTTATAATACTATTAGATATATAAAATATTATTTCAAATATTATCTCTATTGGTTTAATAATAATAAAGTACAAAACTTCTGAAATGGACATGTAATTTTGACTCCTTTTTCTTTTTTAAAGTAAACAATAAACAAATAGAATGTAGCTAAAAATATATATACGAATCAATTCTTATATAAATCATAGTTATTAAATACGCCTTTCGACGAAGCCATTTTAAAACCTAATTTTTCAACAAAATGAATAGATGACTGATTATCCTTATGTATTTCAGCGATAAAACAATTTATATCCCATTTTTCTGAAAAATAGTCCATCATAGCATTTATTGCCTCTGTCGCATATCCTTTTCCCATCATATCAGGTAAAAGAATATAGCTTAGTTCCGCTGCACCACTACCAAGCCTTCTTATCCCAAATACCCCGGTTCTTTCACCTGTTGTAACTTCCCTGGCCAGCATATCTACTCTGTCATCATCATATATATAGTTCTCTCTATACCAGCGATTATGACTCTCTATGTCAATCTTTACAGGATTCTTAAAATACTTATAGATTTCAGGATCACTCCTTAGCTTTACTATAAATAAGGCATCCTCCGGCTGTATATCTCTTAATATCAGTCTGTCTGTTTTTATTTGTTCCTTTTTCATCTATATATCATTTCCTCAGTAAATGCAGTACCTTTTTCTATATCGAAAGCAGCTTTTTTTCCAATGATATCCGATAAATGCTTCGGTGCAAGTCCTGCCCCCGGTCTGATACTTCTTACATTATCTGTCGTGAATGTCTCTCCGGTCTTTACATCCATTACCACGTAGAGACTTCTTCTTAACTTATAATTCTCTGTCTCCCCCGGATTAGGACCGTAAAATGTTTCTCCCTTGATGATAGTTGCATTTCTTACATCCTTAACCATCTTGGAAAAATCATCCATGCACATGCTGAATTCACTGTCAGCACTTTCTATACCTTCCAGTTTGACGTGCTTCTCTATGACCAACGCTCCCAGTGAAACACCTACAACAGCTCCCAGACTTCCTGCGCTGTGATCTGATAATCCAATAGGGACATTAAAACGTTCCTTCATATCCGGAATGTTAGCGAGATGCATATCCTTCCAATTTGCAGGATATTCACTACAACACTTCAACAGCACAACATTTTTATTTCCCGCCCTCTTGCAGGCATCAAGTGCATCCTGAATCTCTTCCGGAGAACCCATTCCACAGGATATGATCATTGGCTTATTTTTTGACGCCGCATACTCAATCAATGGAACGTCAGTAAGTTCGAAGCTGGCTATCTTATAGGCATCACAGCCTATGGATTCCAAAAAATCCACTGCTGAAGGATCAAAAGGTGTGGAAAGAAAATCCAGTCCCTCTCTTTCACACGCAGCTTTTATCTCAGCCTGCCATTCATACGGAGTCGAAGCTTCTGTATACAGATCATAAAGCTTATAACCATCCCATAAGCCACCGTTTATTATAAAATCAGACTTATCCGAATCGATGGTTATACTGTCTGCAGTATAAGTCTGGATTTTCAGACAGTCCACTCCGGTCTTCGCAACTTGTCGAACTATCTCCAGCGCGCCCTCCAGACTTCCTCCGTGGTTGGCACTCATTTCTGCGATTATATAAACTTTCCCGTTTTCAATCTTTTCAAATAATCTGCTCAATTTTTATTCCTTCTATACTTTTTATTCAGATATCATTCTCTGATACTTTATCTCAGCTATCTTCCAATCCGAAAGTGTATCTATATCCTGAACCTCTTCTTCCGGTATTTCATAAGGCAAAGCCTTCGAGGTTACCAGCGTCTTTTCATTCAGAAAGCTTTTTGTTCTGCAAAAATAAAACTGTCCGCAGTCATGATATATGGTTTCCAGATCCTGACTTCTTGAATCTCTGAACTCAGGGTATTGGTATTTTACCAGCCCATCCCTTATAACGAAACTTCTCTGGGGTGGGAAATCATACTTTACTATCGATACCAGCCCCGTAGCATCCGAAGCAGTAAAAATAGTATTCGCATCTCTCAGTCTCTCTGCAGTCACAAAAGGTGCTGTGGGATATAGACAACAGAATACATCATATGTTATCCCCTTTTCGCCGTATGCCTTTAATACATCTGCTATGGCATCGGCTGAGGTGGCATGATCATCGCTTGCTTCCTTAGATCTTAAAAAAGGTACATCAGCACCAAAGCTTCTTGCAACCTCTACTATCTCCTCGTCATCAGTAGAAACCATAACACTATCAAAGGCACCACTTTCCAGTGCTGCCTCGATACTGTATGCTATGATAGGTTTACCGCAGAAATCCTTTATGTTCTTTTTGGGGATTCTTTTGCTTCCACCTCTTGCTGTAATAATTGCCACAGATGACATATTTACCTCTTGTAATTCTCTACAACCTTTTTAACGGCATGTATGACATCATCAACATCCTTATCAACCATACCGGGATATAATGGAATACTCATTATACCACTGTATACTTTCTCTGCGATCGGACAAAGTCCTTTCTCATATCCTAAGTCCTGATAATAAGGAAACCAGTAAACAGGTATGTAATGAACCTGACACTGCACATTCTCTGCACTCATGGCATCAAAGAATTCTCTTCTGCTACATGTGAGTTTATCCGGATCCAGTCTTATGACATAGAGATGTCTGCATGAATCCGACTCAGGTATCTCTCTTTGGATTATTATTTCAGGTACATCGGCAAATGCCTCGTTATATCCGGAAACTATCTCCTGTCTTCTGGCCTTAAAACTGTCCAGCTTACTTAACTGACTTGTAAGCAATGCGGCCTGAAAATCGGTTATTCTGTAATTATATCCCAGAGAAACCTGCTCATAATACCAGGCCCCCTCCGGCTCTTTCTCACGCATAAAATCACTGTCATGAGTGATTCCGTGAGTACGGGCAAGCATCAGCTTATCATATAAGTCCTTATCATTTGTCATGACCGCCCCGCCCTCACCGGCAGTTATACTTTTTACCGGATGAAAACTAAATGTGGTCATATCAGCAAGGGATCCTATCTTTTTACCCTTGTAAGCAGTTCCTATAGAATGAGCCGCATCCTCAATAAAGATCAACCCATGCCTGTCACATATATCTCTTATCTCATCAATCTTTACGGACTGTCCAGTATAGTCCACAGCAACAACTGCTTTAGTTGCAGGAGTTATACAATTTTCTATACTCTCAGGAGAGATATTATATGTATCTTCCTCTATGTCGGCAAACACCGGCTTCGCTCCACAATAGAAAGCACAGTTGGCACTTGCGGCAAATGTAAGGGGAGTTGTTATAACCTCATCACCGGGGCCTATCCCGGCTGCTATACATGCTATGTGAAGTGCTGCAGTTCCATTGCTCACGCCCACTGCATACTTTGCACCTGTGTATTCCGCAAGAGATTCTTCCAGTTTTTTCACTCTCGGACCACAGGTTATATAGTTACTCTGCAGTGTTTCGGTGACTGCATTTATATCATCCTGATCTATATACTGTCTACCATAATATATCTTTTTTTCACGAACTGGGTTTCCCCCGGCTAAAGCAAGCTTTTCCATAATACTCATTAAACCTATTCCTATATATCAGTGCTTATATAGATCAGTCTTCAACTTCTCTTTGATTTCTTCTACAGAAAGAAATACATCATTTGTTCCGGAACTGTACTCAAACCCAAATTCCACTTTCTTTCCTCCAGGAAGTATATCTCTCTCTGACCACCAATTATAATGAGGATAAATAATATAATTCTTCTCATACTCATATGTATGCATCGAATCTTCTCTGGTAACCATTATCTCATGAAGCTTTTCTCCCTCTCGGATTCCAACTTCTTTTATATTACAATCATCTTTCATTGCTTTTGCCAGATCAGTTATCCTAAATGAAGGAATTTTTGAGATAAATGTTTCTCCGCCTTTTGAATCATTAAGCGCCTTTATAACAAGTTTTACACCTTCCTCCAAACTAATCCAAAACCTTGTCATATTCACATCCGTTATAGGAAGCTCGTTTTCGCCCCTGTCTATAAGCCCCTGAAAAAAAGGTATTACAGAGCCTCTACTTCCTGCAACATTTCCATATCTGACAACAGAGAAAATAGTACCATCTTTTCCAGAATATGCATTAGCAGCACAGAAAAGCTTGTCCGAAACCAGCTTGGTTCCACCATACAAATTTATGGGATTTACAGCCTTATCTGTCGACAATGCAACTACCTTCTTAATACCTTCATCCAGAGCGGCATTTATTACGTTCATTGCTCCGTTAACATTTGTCTTTATTGCCTCATTTGGATTGTATTCACAAGCAGGGACCTGTTTTAATGCAGCTGCGTGAATAACATAGTCTACTCCCTTCATCGCTCTATGCAGTCGTTCCTCATCACGCACATCACCAATAAAAAATCTAAGAATATCCGCATATTCTTTATACTCATTACCCATAATAAACTGCTTATACTCATCCCTTGAATAAATAATTATCTTTTGGGGGGTATAATGTTCAAGAACATAGTCGACAAAATGATGTCCAAATGATCCTGTTCCTCCTGTTATGAGTATAGTACTATTGTTTAACATTTCTTAGTTGTCTCCTTTTATTATCTTTTCTATCTCATCAATTTCCTCCTGTTGCTGATCAGAAAGGAATGGTGATAATTGAGTATAGTCAGGTTTTTCAAAAGTCCCATCTGGTCTGAGTCTGGATACGATCTTTGGTATAACAGTATCATTAAAATCCTGTTCTATCTCAAAGATTACCTGTCCGCTTTCACTCATAAACCGGTCAATGGATGACTCCAGCTCATCAACATTATCACAATAAATGTATTTAAACTCAAATGCTTCAGCCACCTTTTTAAAAGACGGAAAACTAATACCGCTGTCAGGATCACATCCTGTATATGTACCATCAAAGTAATTAGAACATGTCTGTCTGATGGCACCGTAGCCCTTATTTGAGAATATAACAACCTTAATAGGAAGATCATTAAACTTTATTGTCTGTAGCTCCTGAAGATTCATCATGACAGAACCGTCACCTGTTACACAGACTGTATCTTTTCCTGATGCCACAGCTGCACCAACAGCCTCAGGAAGATCATCTCCCATGGATCCGGCATTGATGTTGGTCATGGCTCTCTGTCCCATTTTCTTAATACCATACTGATAGATACCTATACAGCAACTGCTGTTTCCAAGAGCCAGCACTGTCTCATCGCCCGTTTTTTCCCTGAGTATTTTCCAGAAAAGCTTTGCTGGAATAGTTTTGTTCTTTGGGATTTCAGGTGTATCAAAATCCTCAAAGAATTTATATATTCCGTCACAGTAACTGATCCATTCATTTGAAGCATGAATTGGTTTATCTATATAAGAAATAAAACCATTCATGAAATCTATCAGATCCATATTTATCTTATAATCTATATGAAGATCCGGCTTTATCATCTCATCCTTATCAATATCAATCATGATCTTAGTCGAATCCGGTGCAAATCCCTCAAGGTTGAATCCGGTCTGCCTTGTGGCAAGACTGTCTCCCAGAATCAGTATGGTATCTGATCTCTGAAGTATATAGTTACCTGTTCTAGGTCCTATATTCCCAGACATTCCATAATAGTTCTTATAACCTTCAGGAAGAAGATCCACTGTGATGGCTCCTCCTACAACAGGAATATCAAGCTTTTCAATAAGCTTATAGAATTCGGAAATAGCTCCGGCCTCTCTTATCCCATGTCCTGCAAGTATACAAGGACGCTTTGAATTCTTTAAAATATCATAGAGATTTGTATAATCAAAATTCATCTTAACTATCTCATTTGGTTTGAAATAGTACAGATCATCATCCTCTACCATAGCAGACTGTATATTCAACGGAACACTGATCCATACAGGACCTTTCCTTCCGGAATTTGCTATATTTATCGCCTTCTCTATCTCACTTTTTACTGTAAGCGGATTTGTGACCATGCAGGCATATTTTGTCATTGGCTTAACAGATGAAATAATATCATACTCCTGAATCCCTCTGCATCTGAGATTCAGACCACAGGCATCAACTGTTGTATCATAACGAGGATGACCTGAGATAACGATCATCGGTATACTATCTACATACGCACCATATACTCCATTCAGTGCATTTACTCCACCGGGACCACTGGTTACACATACAGCTGCCATTTTGTTATTATACTTTGCATAGCCTTCTGCAGCAAATGTACAGGCCTGCTCATGATGACAATAGAAAACATTTATATCATTTGATATTTCAAATGCATTATTTAGATGCATGGCTCCGCCACCCACAACCGAAAAACAATCAGTAATCCCATGCTTAACAATAGTTTCAACTATTACATCTGCTACCCTTTTCCTCATAAACTTCTCCAATCAATCTATGCATCCTCATCAAAGTTAATTAATTCTTTTTCAATTAATGGCATCTTCTTAGTTACCTTCTTCAATATTGTTCCGACATATTCTCCCACAATACCTATAAAGACAAGTTGTACCGCTCCTAAAAAAAATATACCTATAACAAGAGGAGCCGTTCCTACCGAAAACTCATCCCAATAGACAAGCTTATATCCTAAGTATCCCATTGCTATCACAAAGCAAATAAAAGCTACTATCATACCAAATACAGTTGCAGCTCTCAGCGGAGCAGTTGTAGTGGATATCATAGATTCCATAGCAAAAGAAAAGTATTTTTTTATATTATAACTGGATTTACCATTCTTCCTCTTATTTTGACGGTATTCTATCAACTTTACTTCATAACCAAGCTCAGAAAGCAAAAAACGGAATTCTATATCTTCATCAGCAGCCAGCATCTCCTTCAATACTTCTCCATCATTTAAGCATATTCCAGACACATGCTTATATTGCTTTGTACTGGATAAGATATTAATCAGTCCATAAAATATATTTCGCAGTCCATAAGTAATAACCCCCTCATCACTTGCAGTTTTTTGACCATAAACAAGCTTATATCCATTTTCCCATTCTCTTAAAAAACTAGGAATCATCTCAGGTGGGTCCTGTAAGTCTGAAGGAATAAAAAGAACAACATCTCCAGTTGCATGTTTTGCTGCATTTCTAGGAGATAGTCTAGGACCATAATTTCTATTATTGAAAACTGCTTTGATACGTTTATCAGAACTGGCTATTTTTCTTATTATTTCTTGTGTCCTGTCTTTTGAATCATTATCTGAAATAATCAATTCATAGTCGTATTCTTTTTCAGTTTCCATTACTTTTTTGATTCTATCGACAAGTTCCTCGATATTTCCCTCTTCATTATAACACGAAGATATTATACTTAATTTGTGTTTCATACAGCAAAACATCCTTAGTTCTAATATGTAAAAATATTTTATATTATATCAAATATTTGTTATAATAAAAACATGTTTTTATAATTCGGAGGAGTAAACTGGAAAAATGAAGCAGTCAATAAACAAAAGAAATCTAACAATATATTTATTTACATTTTCTATTACGCTAATAATCGTTACAATAGGATTGATTTCTGGACATTTTTCTCCATTTGGCGGTAAATCTATTCTTTCTGCGAGTAACAACAGTAACTATCTTCCCTATTATTATGAATTGTATGATCACATAAAAAGTGGAAACCTCCCCATACTTAGTAGTATGTTGGGGTCATTTTATGATTTTTCAACAATCATAACATATAAAATATCAGATCCTACCAACTTTATTATTTTATTATTTAATCGTTCGTCTATTCCGGCAGTATTAAATATTCTTTATGCATTGAAACTATCTCTCGCCGGACTTTCTATGAGCATTCTATTATGCTATAAAACAAAAAACACAATTATTCAGCCTGATGAAATAGATTCTAAAGCAAAAGGAAGCTTCCTTATCGGATCAAATACTCCTCCGAAGTCTATGATTGGTAAGTTTTTTTCATATACAAATTGGCCAATCATTGGAGTCTCAATAGCTTATGCTTTATCAACTACTATGATAACAATAGGTATGAATATAGCTTTTACAACAGCTATAGCTATTTTTCCATTGGTTATCTATGGAATAGAAAGAATAATTGTTGAAAACAAACCATACTTCTTTATTCTATTTTTCTCCATATCTATTTATTGTAATCTACATATATCTATAATCTCTGGTATATTTATAATACTTTTCTTCGTAACGAGAAGCTTTAGTTCCATAAACGATTTTTCTATAAAGCTAAGAACATTTTTAATAGGCTTATTACTTTCTGCTGCCTCAGCTGGTATTATAATAATCAATTCGTTTAATAGTAACATTTTTAAAAATGATGTATCAACAGAGTTTCCTTTTTTTCAGATTGATAACCCCATAGATCTAATAAAACGAATGATGCCCAAAAACTCACTTTCAATGTATTCATTGTATAATAACTATTTTGATATAGCTTTTGGTATAGGTTTTCTATTCTTTATTATTCTATTTATTATTTCAAATCATAGAAATATAGCCACAAAACTAAAAAACAGTCTTCTTCTATTATTTTTGTTATTAGGAACTGCAACTACTACATTCAGACATCTATTTAACGGTCTTTCGAAATCAGCATCAGGTGAGATTCATTATGGTTATCTCATAGTTTTTTTCATGCTTTATATATCTTATGACGTAATACATAATCTTAAGATGGTAAATCATAAATCAGTTATTCTATCTGGTATTATTAGTTGTTTAATCATAGTATGTACTATGATTTTTTCATCAAACTATGACAACAACTCATCTTTTATTATAGCTCTTGAATTTATATTTGGTTATTTTATATTAACCTTGCTATACACAGGCAAAAACATGACTCAATCGATTTTTAAAATTGTATTTTTTGCACTTCTATTAGTCGAAATAATACCAAATTATTATATTAATACAAAAACTATCGGCACATATTATGTTTCACAACGAATAAGTCGTATTAAAGAACTTGAAGAATATGAGGCAACAAAGCTTATTCACCAAGAATACCCTGATGCCAAAATATATATAAAATCCACCTTTAATACAATCTCAACTCCTTTTTCTGAGAGTTTTAATGGCTATGATTTTATATTAACTACAGATGTACTCAGCGATTCTAATCTTCAGTTTGTTGATCAATATACTACAAATGAAGATCCAAATGGTATTAATATATACCAAAATAAATACTGTATGCCATATGCCATTTATGATGATTCAATTAAAAATTATATATATGATAAAAACAAACCTTATGAAACCGCTAATATTTTAACAAACACCTATATGAAGAAAGAAAAGATTTTCAACATAGGTGAATGTGATGCAAGATATCAGGAATCATATGATGGAAGTACATTATCTTTTATAATAAATACAAATATAACTGGTGATTTATATTTTAAAGCTAATACAGTAAACCATTTAGGCGAAATATCAAACAATGAAGAGCATCAAGCGACCCAAGCAAACCCTAACATTACATTCTTAAGTGATAATAACACCTATCAGATTGCTTCTTACAATAACCAAATATTGGATAATATTTATAATACTTCTGAATTAGTTAATATTCATAATCATTTTGAAAAACCATTAACTATTAACAGTTCTCATAAAGGATATTTATCCCTGGGAATACCATGTATTTCTTCAGTTGATGTATATGTTAATGGTAAAAAAACAACACAAACAGGTTTTATTGATGACAACTCACTTATTCCAATAAATGAAGGTGAGAATACGATAGAAATAAGATTCAATCCTATATTTATTATTGTTGGAATACTCATTTCCATTTTAGGAATAATAACTACTGTTTTACTTAAACGATTGAAAAAAGATTATAACGAGAATAAATATCTACAATCCATCTCTTATCACATACGTGATAACTATGTTTACTACTCATGTTTTTTAGTAGTTACTGTTCTCTTTATTATAAGTCAGATGATAGTATCAGGCTATCCTTTTGGTACCCGCCCAATAATAACCGGAGATGGTTTAACTGAGTTATACTCACCAATGGTAGGTCACATAAATGATATTAAAAGCGGACACTTTTTCTCGCTTTTCAACTTCAATATAGCTGGATTCAAAGACCTATACAGAACTGTAATGAATGATCTCACCACTCCTTGGGTATTTATTTATTACTATATTTTACCTAAATCGCTATACTTATTAAGCTTTACTATAAGATTCTTTTTGACATTTATACTATCAGGTTTTTCAATAATATTTTACTTAACACACAGAGAATATCATAGATTTCATAAATCTGATTCCAGACTTATCACTTTAGGTCTCATGTATATACTTAGCTCTTATTTATCAATTTTCTTTTCTTATGAGGCTTTCAAGTATACATGTTATCTTCCACTTATTATTTTGGGATTGGAAAAAATGATATATCACAATAAAAAAGCTTTATATATATGTTTCCTTACATTAATGATGCTTTATGATCCATATCATGCATTTTTATTGTGTGAATTCATATTTCTTTTCTATTTTACTATGACATTTTCCGGCTTTAAAGATTTTATGAAAAAGTCCATAAGATTTGGAATTTGTTCTGTAGCCGCTGCTGGTCTTTCTGCATTTTCACTGATTTCATTCTTATCAATTACTATTAACTCAGCTTATGTAGAGACAGATACAGCAAGTGCTTCTCTATTTAAGAGTTATACAAACTATTTCACTGCTTTTTCAAATTATAGAAACAGCAACGTTTTCGGAGCCGTAAGCCAAGATAATAGTAATTCAGCTATTTATATAGGTATGATTCTTATATTTATTATACCTTTATATGCGTTATGCAAAAAAATATCAGTAAATAGTAGAATAAAGATAATATTATTATCTATAATACTTTATATATCATTTAATAATGAATTATTAAACTATGTATTTCATGGTTTCCATTTTCAGTCACTTTGTCCAAACAGGCATGCTATATTTTTCGTTTTTATAATTATTTCGATGTTAGCATCTATACTATATTACATAAAAGATTATAGTATATCCTCATTACAAGGAACAATAATTATTGCATCTATAATATTTATCTTCCTGTATATTATTAATAAGGATATATCTAAATTCTCACTTATAGTATCAATAACACTACTATCAAGCTTTATTGTATTAATACTCTATTCATCCGTTAAGAAAACTAATTGCTCTACCATACTTAAACGTATGCTATATATAACTATAGTTGATATAATTATAAACTTTATTATTCTTTTCCCAAATCAAATAAGTAGCAATTCAGACTTGTTAACTGAAGCAGAAAAGATAAATAAAATAGCACAAAATATCCCTGACATGAAAAATTTTAGCCACTTAACAGAGTATTTAGGTTATCATCCTCTCTATTATACTTTAGGCGATGTAACTGATATACATACTCTTTCATATTTCTCTTCAGGTTACACCACAGATATGATAGATCGAATAAATACATATAATCTTCCAGTGGGATTGAATTCCATGGACTATCATGGTGGTAATCCACTCGCAGATATAATGCTAAATATAAAGTATCATATTGAAGATATAAATGATGACTCTGCATATTCAACATATAACAAAATATTTACTTATAATAATTATAATGTTTATGAGAATCCATACTATGTATCCATGGGAATGGTAATAGACAATAACAAACTAAAAGAGATTAATATAAAAGACTATAATGATGATGACACTAAAGACTCCATAGATTATCAAAATGATTTTATTAATTCAATAGGGGCATCTCCTATATATAATAAAATCCCATGCGAACATTATATTAATGGAACAGAATTTGATAATACCAAAAACTACTACTATTTCGGAGAAATATATAGCTTAAAAAAAGAAAATACTAAAGAACAAAAATATGTTCCTGTCTATATAAAACTAAATGATGAAATAACCGGAAGCATATATGCGAGTGTAGGCGAAAATGTATACTTTATTGGTGATGTAAACGAATCAAATCATGAATTAATGATTGATTACCCTTTGGAAAGCGTTACAGAAAATGACGATTTTACACCAATAATAGCCATACTAAATGAGGACAACTTAAGACAATTACATGATCATTTATCAGAAAATATACTAACTGATCTATATGAAGATGGAAAAACCATCTATGCAAAACTAAATTCAAAAAAGAATGGTATGTTATATATATCACTTCCATATTCTGAATCATGGGATATATATATAGACAATAAACCAGTAGAAAAAGAACGATTTTTGGGAGGAATAGGTGTTGCTGTTACTGAAGGTGACCATAATATTCAAATGCGTTATCATCCTTCTGGCGCAATAACAGGAATATTTATTTCTGTAATAACTCTACTCCTTATAGTTTTATATTCCATAATAAACCATAAACAAAAACATAAACTTACAAATTAATAAACGTGTATAAAGGCTCTGTCGCACCTTAATGCTAAATTCGGTCGAACTGACCGGCCAGCTCGGAAGAGCTGACCGCTTGTTCGCTTTCAACTGACCACTAGGGTCTGATTAATCGGTTACTATGAAGGATTTCTCATATTCCTTCCGTTAAATTCCAGGCGGTATGCTTTGTGAATGATACGATCCATGCAGGCGTCTGCATATGTATTATCCTTAAACATTTCATACCAGCTGCTAACAGGCATCTGAGAGATTACCATGGTTGAATGACGACAATCTCTGCTATCGATTACTTCAAATAGATTACGACATTTATCAATGTCTAATTCCATAAGCCCAAAGTCATCTATTACCAATAGATCAAAGGCAGATATCTTTTGAGTATAATTCAGATAGTCTCCGTTGTATTGAGCCTGTTCAAGTTCATAGATCAGCGTACTGGCTTTTGTATACTTCACCGTATAGAACTGTCGCAGTGCACTAATACATAATGCATTAGATATATATGTTTTTCCAGAACCGGTACACCCTGTTATGAGAAGGTTTCTCCCTTCATCAATCCAATCGCATTCAGATAGTCGTTCAATCGTTCCGGTATCAAGAAGTCTATCTGCATCATATATTGATTCATCTATATCAGCAGCAGGATACTTCAAGGTTGCCTTTTTCAGATAACGATTAAACTTTTTGCTATACCGCATATCCCATTCTGCAGTTATTATTTCAGATATCCTTTCGTCAAAGGATCTAAGACTACTATTAGGATTTGCCAGTTGTTTTTCAAAAGCTTCCGCCATTCCTGACATCTTCATTGAACGAAGCTTTGTACATAATTCGTTGTAATTAATATTTGTATTATTCATCATTTATAAAAGTCCTTTCCTCTGATATTTGAATGCTCCGGCAACTTTTCATTGCATGTATGAGAGTTCTTGGCAAGCATATCTTTTAGGACTCTTTTAAAGTATGAATATCTGCATGTATTACTTATTACACATGTTTTGGCTGCTTCTTCAGCCACAATACGTGGTACACCATCACAGCTATGGATTATCCCGTTACAACTGTTGTAGGTTTGTTCCTCGTGTGCAGCGGAATGTAATACAACATCTATAAGTTTTAACATATATGGACCAAATGATTTAGCACGGTTTCTATAATAATCACCGTCTTTACTATTTATTTCTTTATAGTAAAGATGTCCTGGTGGCATGTGTGAATCATCGGTTATGTATTTAGGATACTCATTATAGCTACGCTTATGTGTGCAGATAAGACGGTTGTTCTTATCACATATCTTTATCTCAGTTGGCGTAGCCTTGAGAATTGCAGGTTGATTATAATAAGTGTACAATACTGAATAATAGTGGCCATCATAGAGAAGATGATAATTATTCGGTATGTGTGCATAAGGCTTGTAATCGCATAACATGAAGGAGCCGTCGGAAAGAGTCTTCATCTGCGGTTTATCGTACCTGAGAAATGTATCCATACGAGAATACTTCCAACCTTTTGGGACTTCTCTGTTGATGGCTTCTATTATTTCTCTACAGGAACGATTTACAGCTTCAAAGTTTGGATAGGTCTTTTTCTTAAGTTCCTCTAACAGCCATGTTTCGAGATACTGAACGTATTTCTCAACAGTAGGCTTTCCTTTGGGCTTTCTCGCAGGTGGCGGTAATACTACAACGCCATAGAAGCTTTCAAGATCCTGATATGATGCATTGATAACAATTTCATCCTTAGTATGTTTGGTTACAGCAGTTTTACAGTTATCTGGTACAAGGTACTTGGGAACAGCCTTATAGTAATCGATACTATGCACTGTACCGGCGATAAAGTTTGACATGCGTTCATCTGGAAAAACTTCCGCATATATGCAGTTACTTACACCAACTGTAGTTACGAAAACATGAACTTTGATTATTTCGCCGGTTTCCTGATCAATAACAAGTTCAGGTTTATCACCTACCCAATCAATGTATATACGTTCACCAGGAATGCGTTCCACTGCCATAGAAACTTTTTCACTTCCATAGTTTCGTTCTACAAACTCATGGAAATGGTGTACAAACTGAGTGTATTGATAACCATTAGGATTATCTTTTTTATAATCTACCCACTGATAGAAAAGATTGGCTTTGCTGCCTTTTGCAGTAAGTCTATCATATATCAGTTGATAGTCAGGGAGAGGGATATCCTTTCGTCGTAAGTTATCCGGAGGATAAAAAGCCTCTTCAACCTTGTCTGGCTCCATTTGCTTGATATCAGCAATTGGAAGTGCTAATTCCTCGAATCTATCGAGGATAAGTTTTACAGTGCCCTGTCCCATACCAAAACGGGCACGGATGTCGCGATATGAAAAGCCTTTGTCTCTCATATCAAGAACACCAATGATTGTTGTGTAACTTTGCATTTCGTTACAACCTCCTTTTATAGTGTGTAGCTAGGCTACCACTACAAATGAATATTCCGGCTACCTTTGAGCCACCTGTCCGGATTTTGAGAGCCACTGTTCCGGATTTCCAGAGCCACCTTTCCGGTGTTTCAGAGCATACTTTCC
>CACZLA010000008.1 GCA_902781895.1 uncultured Lachnospiraceae bacterium | reverse complement strand
GTTCCAAAACTTACTGTTAGGTTTTGTTTCGTTCAGTTCCGAAAATTATTTAAAAGAATTTTCGGGGTTGTCATCATTATTCTGTTGTTAAAGTACATTTATCTGTTCTTTTTAGGGAACAAAAAGCTATCGCCTTCTTTTGTCTCATGTTTGTGTCTCTCTCAGCGACAGCTTGTTTATAATACAACTTCAAATACTCAAAGTCAATATCAAATTTTCAATTTTTTTAATAATTTTTTAAATTTGTCATTATTCACAAATGAACGCTATTTTTATACTGATATTTTAACACCCGTCAGTTCTTATGTTTACCTTTTTTCAGTGTTAACGTACCTGCCATTCCCACCAGTGATACAAACATAACTATAGTAACTGCTATCGGACTTGTATCATCTCCGGTATTAACTACCGCACTCTTCTTAGCATTTTCGGAAGATGGAGTCGTAGACGGCGTTGGATCTACTGAAGGTGATGGTGTTGGTGCAGGTATTGGTGCAGGTGTTGGTGCAGGTTTCGGATCAGGTGTTGGCGTCGGATCTGGCGTCGGTGTCGGATCAACCGGATCATCATCTTTTACAAAGGTTATCTCTATTTCGTGATCCTTTTTTAGGGATTCAAATTTATAATAACCTGCATTTACAGCCTTAGCCAGCTCATCGGCACTAAGCTCTGTTCCATCTATCTTAATAGAAGAAACCTTATATCCTGACTCAACATTTATCTTGAAGGTTTCATTTGCACCTACATAGCTTTTTACGGTTCCTTCTCTGTCAAAGGAACCGCCCGCTCCCGAAGAAGACTTAACTCTTACAACATCTCCCGGCTGCGGAATGGTTTTAATATCCGTAGTTGCAAAGACATGACTGCCTTCCTCGTAATTAGTCACACCTATGGCATAGTATTTATCTCTATATGCAGCACATGCGATACTGTAAACCGCAGACATACTGACAAGCTTGTCTGTCGGTTCAAAATGAGTTGCACCAAAGGCTCCGGTAAATGTATCCGCAAGTATTTTCTGTTCGGAGTCCACCGCAACACAACCGCTGAACATGATTCCGGATTCTGTCGGAACAGCAGAAAGCTTCAGCTGAGTCACTTTATCTCTATTATCTATAATAGGTACTTCCTCACTCAGAAGTTCTACATTAACCGAATCCTCTTTCGGTGACACCTTCACTACTTTATCGGTATCAAATTCACTTGAAAGACTACCCAGCATATAAAAATCACCGTTTTCATCATAAACAAGCGAAGTCTTCTCATCATCACTGTTTTCAGAAACATAACCGGTATTTTTTATTTCTTCAAAAACAAAGGTTGTTTCATTTAGCTTTTTGACTTTTGATTGAAGGATATCACTTTCTTTTTGACCATGTTTTTGCAGTTCTCCGCCATAGGCAAAAACTCCTTTGCCGCTGTTCACCATCGACCTTTTCGAAGATATAAACCCAAGTTCGGTAAGAGTATAGGTCACGTCATTTGTTTCCGGATCAAATACTGCTGTGTACCCATTATTATCAAATATATCATTCGCAAAGAACATCAGCTTACCTTTCCAGGTACATGCACCTTCCGATGCCTGATGCCCTCCATGATATACCATTTCCCACTTTGAAGAATCTATATCATACCTGTAAATGGCAGTCTTCATATCCTTTGTGGCTATGATCGCGTACAGACTTCCGTCAAGACCCACCAGAGATTTCATCTCATTATTATAAAATGTATCATCAAACTCCGTTGATGTTACAGTATATTCTCCCGGGGTTCCCGAAAGACTTCTTCCCGGAAGCGGCAGTCTGTCATAAAGATTTCCAGGCGTTCCTATCCTGCTGTATCTGTGACCATTTTTCCCGTCTGAACTTACTATCTCCACCCTGTGTTCATCAGCTTTAAAATCAGAAGGGATCGTTAATGCTACAGATGTATCACTCCATGAATCTGTCGGATACTCTGTATCATCTATATTAACCTTACCTTTTTTATCACCAAAGAAAAAGCCTTCTATCTTAAGCTTATTTCCATTTTGAGAGACACTGTTTAAAACAGGCTTTGTATCTCCCGCAAGAGCCTTGTCCTGTCTGGCTACACCACCGGATAAACACAGATCCTTCAGGCTGTCACGTTCCATTACACTGCCCTTAATTCTTGCTGCTATCCTGTCGGCACTGTCATTTGGATAAGCAGCAACAACATTTATAACTTCACCTGACACAGCAGGTGTTGCCATAGATGTTCCGCTCATATTTATATATTTTACAGTATGACTAATGAGGTATATATTCTTTATATAAACATATTCCGGATTTTCCATATAATCATAGGTAAATTCAACTATAAATCGGCCGTTTTTCTTGTCCATTTTTTTAGGAAAACAACTTCCGATCTTCCCCTCAGTATCTATTTCATCCGCTTCGCCTTCGTTCTTCTCTCCTTCCTGTTCTTCCTCATCATCCTCATAATAAGTAGAAGTACAACAATTTATACCATAGACCCCCTTATTTTCCGTATAAACCTCTGCAACTACCGCAATACTTCCACTTATATCTCCCAGTTCATCTGATTCAATACATACAATCCCTTCAGAATTATTCGGTTCTACTTTTAATACATCACCGACCCCCGGTATATTTACCTTCGAGAGGTTACATTTATTATCTCCGGAGTGACTATGAAAACCGAAAACAGAATTATCCCTGTTATCAGTCACAATAACGCCCGGATCTGAATAATCTGTCAAAAATGTTTTTCCATCCGATTGATATGGAGAATCATCGATATCAATGTCACCTTTCCCCTGAATACCCGTGGATATGATCTGATCACCGGGAGCAAAAATATCAACTGATCTTTTTCCGTAATTACTGAAGTCCGTAGGTTTGCCCTCTTCATCAACAGCCCCCACTATTATTGCATAGGGATTCTTTCGAAAGCTTGACTGCATAACACTCTTGTTATCCAGATTTTCTTCTTTATTTCCGGCTGCACATACACTTATTATCCCCAGTTCGCCGGCTTCTCTTACCAATATATCCATGGTATGTCCATAAACTTCATCATGCCATGAATTATTGATAACTCTCACATTTACTCCGGCCTTTCTGGCTGCTATAACATATTCATATCCTCTGATAGACTCCTCAAGAGTACCACTCCCTCCATCGTTAGTGATTTTTACAGCCATCAGCTTTGCGCCGCAGGTCATTCCACTGACACCGATTCCATTCCACTCTGCAGCTATTATTCCTGCAACATGGGTTCCATGTCCCACTCCATCATCAAATGGATCAGTTGAGTCGTACAGTTCTCCCGCTGAATTATTATTGCAGGCATTTAATCCATACTTTCCACCCCCGAGAGCCACAAGCTCCGGATAATTCAGTCCATCTTCCCACATAACATTTTTAAGATCTTCATGATTATAATCTATACCGGTATCACATACAGCAACCACATAGCCGGTGGTATCTACTAAGGGGGTAGGATGCTCGCCCGCATCATAAGTATTCCATCCGTCAATCCCCAGTCCGTAGGGTCCGTCAGCATTATACTGTTCACCGGTATAATCCTTGGACGAAGCAGATATTAATACCGTGTTCGGCTCGGCATATATTACATCATCTCTTTTTTCCATCTCAGCTATAAGCTCTTCAGTCGAAAGAGTATCCGATTCAACAACCGTTATGATACCTCGATCTGATTCACCCATGGTCTCTTCCATGGTTTCACCGGAAATGTCAATAATAGCATCAGCCTCATCGACTTCAGCAATCTCCATTTCCTTCTTATCACCAAAAGAATCCTGCTGTTTTTCGGAAAGTGCTTTGTTTTTATCAGACTTGAAACAAACTATAGCCTGACCGGGAACAAAGTTTTCATTTTCTTCGGCTTCAGCTTTACCGGACGCTCCAAAAGTACCAAAGACGGAAATGAACATCATACCCGCAGAAAGCAGAAAAGCTTTTCTATTTTTTTTCTTTGAAGAAATTATTTTTTTCATTATCATTAATCCTCATTTCCGTGATATGTAATACACAGCATAGTCAGATCATCAAACTGCTCAGCATCTCCCACAAATTCATCTACAGCTGTCTTTACACTTTCAAGAATCTCAGAAGGAGCTGTCCCCGGATTATTATTCAGGGCATCGATCATCCTGTCAGTTCCGAACAACTCATTATCTTTGTTGGTCGCTTCCGGAACTCCATCTGTATAAACAAAAACCGTATCACCCTTCTTCAGCTGAATCTCATGATCTTTATATCTGACTCCTGACATCGCTCCGGTTACCAGACCATGTTTATCATGATACAGTTCGTATGTGCCATTTAGATTTACGGCAGGATATTCATGACCTGCATTACTTGTTATCAGAACACCGGTTTTTTTATCGAGAATACCCATCCAGATGGTAACAAACATATTCATCACATCTCTCTGAACAAGGCTTTCATTCACTTTTGAAAGAATCTCTGATGGTTTTAGCCCCGGAACTGCAAAGCTTTTCAACGCTGACATACTGCTCATCATCAGCAGCGATGCCGGAACCCCCTTTCCAGAAACATCACCTATTACCAGTCCCAGGTGATCCTCGTCTATATCGAAAATATCATAAAAATCTCCACCTACTTCCTTGGCAGGCGTCATAGATGCAAAAATCTCATACTTATCACTCTGAGGGAATACGTTAGTAAGTGACTGTTTCTGTATTGAAGCAGCAAGATCCAATTCCGTTTTTATCTTCGCCTTATCAGAAGCCAGAGAAATGTTTTCCTCTGTATATCTGTCCATTTCTTTTGTCAGCTTCCTGAAATGATATGCCAGATCCCCTATCTCATTTTTTGATTTCAGAGTTGACAGATTATCTTCTACATCATTACTGCTTTTATTTAACATGTAAAGATCCATAGTTTCTTTAACTTTTTTAAGAGGTTTAACAGTAAGGAAGAAAAGACAGATAAGTATTAAACAGGAGGAAAAAACAAGTCCGAGAATTGTATTTCTTATCAGGTTCTTAGTGGTTTTTCCCACAAATGTCGAATATACATCTGACCAGTCATACTCTATACAAAGTATATAGAGAAGCTTATCATTATCATAAACCGGATAATAACCCAGATAGTATGCCGTGTCATTTTCCGAATCTATATTTTTTTCAAAATATGCCTTTTCGTTTTTATTTTTCAGCAGATTACTTAGTCCGCTGTCATCATCAGAATCAAAATCAATGATCTGTCCGAAATCATATTTTTTATTATAGAATCCCTCTACTGATGTTTCCGATTCATTTTCAGCATCCGTTTCAGTACTGGTATCTAAATCATTTTTACTCCATTCATCATCACTTATTACCATTGCCTGACTGTCATTTATAGGTCTGAGACAATATACATCCGCATATCCTCTTCCATAAACAGCCGTTCCTATGGCGTCTCCAAAAGTCAGCCTCTGATCCCTGGCTATCACTTCCTTAAAATCATCATCAGCATTTTCGAAAAACTCAGCTATTTTAGCTCTGGTTACTGATTCATCCTTTTCGGCATACAACTCAAAAAAACCGGAATTATAAAGATAGTCAAAACTATCAGCATCCACTTCACCTTTTGATTTTTCCGGATTTTCACACCAGTATTCAATAATCTCATCAACGGCTTCACTTCCTATATAATCCTTTATAGAATCCATATCCCTGATGATCATTTCGTTTTTTGCCGTAAGATATATATCTATATTCTGATTATATAAATAGTACTCAGTTGCAATCATGGTCAAAAGAAATGTCACGAATACAACCACGCCTATTTGAAAAAGAATCGTTCTTCTCTTTCGCATCTTTATATCTCCCAAACCATTATCCGTTCTGTCTGCTCTTTCTGATCAGCAATCCTCCCTTAAGGAATACTACTATTACTTCGTAATATGCAATAGAAGCATATGGAACCACAAAAAAGAACATATATCTAAACAATCCTTTGTCCTTGAGTGCCCAGGAAAACATATAAATAACTGTTCCGACAAGGGCAATCATGTTAAACAAACAAATTAAAAAACCAACTATATTATCAAAAAAACTATGTACGATCGAAACAACTGAACATACTACAAACATTATTAACATATTAGAAAAGAGCTCGCCATCTGTGCCTTCTAATCCACCTTGAGTCAGCGTCAGGATTGCGAATATAACAACCGAAAGCGGAAAGAATACCGAATTTTTAGGATGCTTTGAAGCTATCAAAACAATATAAGCCGCAAACGCAAACAAGGAGAGTAACGGACCAAATAACGAAATATATGATTTTTTGATGGAAAACAAAGATGGCAAAGAAATGACCATCATCACCAAACTAAACAATATACCAAATGAAGCAAGCAGGACCATCATCACAAGTGCTCCGTTCCATTTGTATGGATCCTGATACACATACTGCACGGGATATGCACCATACATAGGCATCTGATTATAATACATGTTATTGGGCATTTGATTCGGATACATATTATTATTTTGCATCTGATTCGGATATGCATTATAGTTAGGCATTTGATTCGGATACATATTATTATTTTGCATCTGATTCGGATATGCATTATAGTTAGGCATTTGATTCGGATACACATTATTATTTTGCATTCGATTCGGATATGCATTATTATTCTGCATTTGATTTGGATATGTATTATTATTTCTCACCTGATTTGGATATACGTTATTATTTCCGTTCAAATTATCCACCCCCATACACCATTAATTATAAATAAACAATACCATAAATCAAACGCATTATTTTTACATTAGCTTTATTTAAAATAGTTTGACTCAAATCTATGTTTAGAATACACTATAATCATATATTAAGCAATTAATGTAGAGTTTATTAAACAAAAGTTTTAAGCATACAAAAGGAGTAAAAATGATATCAAAAGAGCTTATCAATTATATCGAAAACGGATGTCTTGATGAGAAGCTGTGTGATATATATCAAGATAAAAACAAACTTGATTATCAACGTAAAAGATATATCAAAGCTATTAATAGTTATAATGAAACATTCAGGAAAGAAAACGACACTGAGGATATATATATCTTCAGCGCTCCGGGGCGAACTGAAGTCGGAGGAAATCATACTGATCACCAGCATGGTCAGGTGCTGGCAGCTTCTATCAATGATGATGCTATAGCCATAGCATCAAAGAGCTCTTCGAATTTGGTTAACATAAAATCCGAAGGCTATGACATGATATCTGTTGATATAAAGGATTTAGATAAGAAAGAAGCTGAAGAAGGAACTACTCTGGCTCTGATCAAAGGAGTCATTTCAAGCTGCAAAGAAAGGGGCTACTCCATCGGAGGCTTTGATGCCTATGTGACAAGTGACGTTCTTGGCGGCTCGGGGCTTTCTTCTTCTGCTGCATTCGAAACTCTTATCGGTTGTATCATATCAGGTCTTTATAATGATATGAAGATAGACGCCGTTACTAATGCCAAAATAGGTCAGTATGCCGAAAACTATTATTTTGGAAAGCCATGCGGACTTATGGATCAGATGGCGTGTTCAGTCGGAAGTCTGTGTCATATAGATTTCGGAAAATCGGATCCTGACGGCAGTTATCCCGCTATAGAAAAAATCGAACTGGATATGGATGAAGTCGGCTATTCTCTTTGCATCACAGATACAAAAGGCAGTCACGCCGATCTTACTCCGGACTATGCTGCCGTCCCTGCAGAAATGAAATCAGTTGCTGAGTATTTCGGTAAAGAAGTACTTATAGAGGTTCCGCAATCAGAAATTATCAGCCATATATCAGAACTCAGAGAAAAGCTCGGTGACAGAGCTGTTCTGAGAGCACTGCACTTCTACTCGGAAAACAAAAGGGTTGAAAATGAAGTCGCCGCTCTTAAAGAAGGCGATATAGCTGCATTTCTTGAAAATGTAAAGGCATCCGGTAACTCTTCATTTAAGTTCCTGCAAAATGTATATACCAACCATGACGTTCAGCATCAGAATGTCTCCATCGCACTTTGTATCAGCGAAATGGTCCTGGGAAAAGACGGCGGAGTATCCAGAGTTCACGGCGGCGGATTTGCCGGCACAATCCAGGCATTTGTAAAAAACGATAAAGTTAATGAATATAAAGCTGCTCTTGACGATGTATTTGGAGAGGGAGCATGTGCCGTTCTTAAGATAAGAAAATACGGCGGTATACAAGTTATGTAAACCAAAGATGTAATCATTACAAAATCACAATATTTGGAGGATTATCATTCATGAGCATGGATAGTATTATTAATGACGATTTCGTCAAAGACGTAAGTAACAGCGAAAATACAGCTTCAAAAACCGAATACGATATTAATACGCTAATATATGAGCTTATTCAATACGGCAAAATGAATGAGATCATCAAGCCTGATGATAACATTTACTATGTCAATAAGCTTATGGCCTTTTTCAGACTTGATGATTATCATATGCCTGATGATACAGTTGAGATCAGAGATCTTCATTTTATTCTTGAAGATATGACTCAGTATGCTCTTGATGTGGGACTTATCGATAATGATTCCCAGACCTACAGGGATCTGTTTGATACAGCGATCATTGGTATCATAACACCGCCCCCTTCTGTGGTAAGAGCAAAATTTGCCAGGAAATATCAGGAAAGCCCTTTAGCTGCAACTGATTTTTATTACAGCTTCAGCCAGGCAACCAATTATATAAGAACAGATCGTATCAAAAAGGATGAGAAATGGGTTACAACCACGGAATTCGGTGACCTGGATATAACCATCAACCTTTCCAAGCCTGAGAAGGATCCTAAAGAGATCGAAGCTCAGAGCAAAGCGAAAAAATCAGGTTATCCTGCCTGTCTTCTTTGTATGGAAAACGAAGGATATCCCGGAAATCTGAATCATCCCGCAAGACAAAACCTCAGGATCATTCCTCTCAGCCTTGATGGCGAAAGATATTTCCTTCAGTACAGTCCTTATGTATATTACAACGAACACTGTATTGTTTTTAATGAGCTTCATATACCTATGGTCATAAATAAGTCAACCTTCAGGAAGCTCCTGTCCTTTGTACAGCTGTTTCCTCATTATACTATCGGTTCAAATGCCGACCTTCCTATAGTGGGAGGCTCCATACTCTCCCACGATCACTTCCAGGGCGGCGGCTACGAATTCCCTATGGTAAGAGCTCCATATGAAATGAAATTCGTTATCCCCGGTTTTGAAGATATTAAGGCAGGAATTATAAAATGGCCTCTTTCAACCATCAGACTCCAGAGTAATGATATGAACAGAATCACTGAACTGGCAGATCATATTCTTAACAAGTGGAAAAACTACACTGATGAAAGCGCCTTTATTTTTGCCGAGACAGACGGAATACCTCATAATACCATTACTCCTATAGCAAGAATCAGATATTTATCTGCAGGAAATGCAGTATATGAGCTGGATCTGGTTCTGAGAAATAATATAACAACCGAGGAACACCCGCTGGGCGTATTCCACCCTCATGCCGAATATCACCATATCAAGAAGGAAAATATCGGTCTGATAGAGGTAATGGGACTTGCAGTACTTCCTTCAAGACTGAAAAAAGAAATGAATCTACTTGAAGATGCCATAATGGCAGGAAAAGATATAGAACAGATACGCCAGATAGATGAACTGGCACCTCACGCCGACTGGGCAAAGGATATCGTCACCAAATATGATGATATTCTCAGCGACGCAAATATTTCCGAAGAACAAAAAAAGAATAATCTTCATAAGATTATTCAGGATGAAATAGGCTATGTGTTCTCCGGAGTTTTGAAGGACGCAGGGGTCTTCAAATGTACTCCGGAAGGAACGAAAGCCTTTGTTAAATTTATCGAAACATTAAAAATCTAAAAAGTCAAGTAATTCAATACCTGCCATAGCTCCTATTATCGCAAAGATAACAGAAAGGATAAGGAACAGTACAAAGAGGATACAGAATCCTTTTGCAAAGTTCTTTACATTTATGTTCGGAGCTGAACATGCCTTAATGATAGCAAGTATTATTCCTACGATTGGAATACTGAATAATAAATAATATCCAACATATCCCCATGGGGTGATAGGTCTGGTCAATTCAGACATCTGCTGAGGCATTCCCTGATTCATCATCGGAGGCTGCATACCCTGCTGCGGCATACCCTGTGGTGGCATTCCCTGTGGAGCATTTGACTGCGGCATAGCTCCCTGCTGAGAACCACCCGGCTGAGCCATCCCCTGTGGAGCAACAAATCCCTGTGGTTTTGCTGCCTGCTGAGGATCATTTGGCTGTGACTTAGGCGCATCCTCTTTCTTCGGAACTATACTATCATTTGATAATATCGATGAACCTGTAACAGGAGCAGGAGTTACCACTTTTCCTTCCGGACTCTGTGGCTGATGTTCCCTTAACGGTTTTATATAATCATTTGATGCAAGGGGACCTGACATGCCGTCAGTAAGTACAGTAGTACCATCCTCCGGATCAAACTCATCCGGTGCCGCCTCTATAGGAATATCCTGAACCGGCGCTGTAGAATCAGCACTCATCTTTTCAGGTTCAGTAGAAGCCATCTCCATTTTTGCTCCGCAATTGGGACAAAATCCCATATTATCAGAAACATCTGCTCCGCAAATATTACATTTCATAGCTATACCCTCTCATTAAACAATCAGAATTATTACTTCTCATTTACTCTGTCACTAAGTGCGTTTAATTCATCAACGAATTTCTGTGCATCACCCTCAGCATCATCCATCTTTGCTATAACACCAACAGCACCATACTTAAGATTATCTACGTACTTCTCTACAAGCGGATACTCTCCGGGATACTTCTTTGCTTCATCCTTGTAAGTCTGGGATATACCATACAGACCTACTGTAAAAAGACCGGAAATGATAAATGACAAAACTGACATAATGATACCGCCAACACTAAGCTTTCCGACCTTTTTCTTCTTAAGAACAACAAACAGGATGGAAAGTGCGATGAAAACTACTGTTATTCCAAATCCGATAATTCCGAATAACAGAACTCCGACAAGTGAACATGCAAGTGCAAGAATTCCAAATAAAATAGCCATAATATACCACCTTTCATTTCTAAAATATAAATATCATTTTAATCTGCCGATATCTACATTCTCTAATCTTAAACCACCTATGATTAAAACTCAAGTTCTTTATGCTTGAATATTTTCTTAGCTGCAATCAGTGGAATAATTACATATATAACCAGTGCCGCAACACCGTAAAGAGTCCTCTTCCATACTTCTCTTTCAGGGCTGTACATACTGCTGATCATTCCGTCAATTGTAACATTGTTGATATCAAACTTCCAATCTCTAACAAACGGAAGCAGCTTTACCGCCATTATGATCATATTTGTTACACTTGCAGAAAGAAGGATGTAAATAACAAGTCCCAGTGTTCCTGCCTGAGTAATGAAAACAAATACCATAGAAACAGCAAAATAACATACAATATACGGATATGTCTGCCAAAGCTCTTTAAGAGCATCTGTCATACCCTTGGATTCTACACTGAAAATAAGAGCAAGTCCTACTATGAATAACGAGAAAAGGACAAATATTTCTACAACAATTAGCAGAGCCTCAAGAAATCTCGCATAAATAAGCTTAGTTCTTGAGAAACCACGTCCGATGGAAACCTGCATCGAATGACTCTTAAAGTCATCACTGTATACTGATGTGAATACAGGTATTCCCGTAAGGAATGGTGCAAACGCTACTGCTGCTGCCATAAATCCTGAAAAATGTTCTGTCTTATCACCCTTTATCACTCCTGTTCCGGCAACAATACCTGCAGTAAGGATAAGGAATATAGTGATAACTGTTGTAATGATCAGAGATTTTTTTCTCTGTACTCTGATCATATCAGCTCCGATAGTTCTACGCATTTTCTCCACCTCCTATAAGATCAAAGTAATAATCTTCAAGTGAAGATTCTGCCTGAGCGGTTCCATGAACCGTTATACCATTTTGTTCAAGAAGTTTAACTGCTTTTTCAACATCCTGATCTTCAACATTGATGGATGTAATATTCTTCTGAATTCTGAAGTCTTCCTGAACAAGCTCCTTCATCATAACACCTTCATGAAGGATACCGAATCTGTGAGCTGTATGCTGCAGTTCACCGAGGATATGTGAAGAAACAATGATAGTTGTTCCATATTCCTCGTTTATCTTCTGCATCAGATTTCTTATATCCATGATTCCCTGAGGATCAAGTCCGTTTGTGGGCTCATCAAAAATAAGAATCTCCGGATTACCGAGAAGGGCATTTGCTATACCCAGACGCTGCTTCATACCAAGTGAATATCTTCCTGCGGGAGTTTTTGCAGCCTTTTGATCAAGTCCGACTATTTCAAGAACTCTGTCAACCTCATTTTTATCAGAGATACCCTTGATTCTTCTGAAATATTCGAGATTAGCTCGTCCACTCAGATAAGCATACTGAGAAGCACCTACCAGGAAACCGATACGATTTCTCGCTTTGGCATTTCCTTTTCTTCCTTTTGCACCAAAGATAGAAAGTGTACCGGAATCAAACTCGGAAAGTCCGAGAATGGTTTTAAATAATGTTGTTTTTCCGGCACCGTTCTTTCCTATAAGACCATAGATATCACCCTTTTGGATATGCATATCTATACCCTTAAGTACCTTGTGTTTTCCATAGCTCTTCTCGAGACCCTCTATGGATAATACAACCTCACTCATTGTTCTCCTCCTGTTTTAATATAAATACTTATTCTGATGTACGCTTGGTCAGAGCATCCAGCTCATCCGTAAACTCCTTCATATCAACGCCATCAGCATTAGCTGCTCCAACCATTCCTATCACACCAAACTTAAAGTCATCAACATAAGCTTCTACAACCGGATATTCTCCAGGATATTTTTTAAGATCATCCTTCCAAACATTTGTAACTCCCAGGATTATAGCCATTATTATGCCACCAAAGATGAAAGCTATTATAGACATTACGATCGGACCAACTGCTACTCTTCCGAGATCTTTCTTCTTACGAATCGCAAATACAATTGCTAAAACAGCACACAGTACAGTTAATCCAAAGCCAATAATTCCGCCTAAAAACACTCCAACAAATGCAAAAACAAGTGCAAGGATACCAAAAAGAATTCCCATGATTAAACCACCTTTCATATAAAAAATACTATTTAAGCTATATAAAAATATAGCAACTACAGCTTACAATGATAAACTATGCATCTGTAAAAATCAAGCTGATTTAAGCATTCTCGCCTTCCATTTTTGCCAGTTTGGCCGCCTGATCGGCTGCAGCAAGTGCATCAATGAATTCGTCCAGATCACCGTCAAGAACTTCGTTAAGTCTGTATGATGTAAGCTTGATCCTGTGATCAGTCACTCGGCTCTGAGGGAAGTTATAAGTACGAACCTTTTCGGAACGGTCTCCCGAGCCTATCTGACTTCTTCTTGCTTCAGACTCAGCATCATGAGCCTTCTGAATCTCCAGATCATACAGCTTTGTTCTGAGAAGAGCAAATGCTTTCGCCTTATTCTGTATCTGAGACTTCTCAGTCTGACTGTAGATAACTATTCCTGTTGGATAATGTGTAAGACGTACAGCCGAGTCAGTTGTATTTACGCACTGACCGCCATTTCCGGAAGCACGCATTACATCTATACGTATATCCTTATCATTTATCTCAACATCAACCTCTTCTGCTTCAGGCATGATTGCAACGGATGCAGCGGATGTATGTATCCTTCCACCTGACTCTGTCTCAGGAACACGCTGAACACGGTGAACACCGCTTTCATACTTAAGCTTGGAAAATGCTCCCTTTCCCTTTATAAGGAAGTTCACATCCTTTATTCCGCCGATACCGGTATCATCTATGGAAATGATTTCTGTCTGCCATCTCTTCTTCTCTGCAAAATGCTGATACATACGATACAGCTCTCCGGCAAAAAGAGCAGCCTCTTCTCCACCTACTCCGGCTCTTATTTCCACAACAACGTTCTTATCATCATTTGCATCCTTCGGAAGAAGAAGTATCTTCAGATCCTGCTCGCATTTTTCTATAGTCTTCTTTGCATTTGAAAGTTCTTCCTTTGCAAGCTCCTTCATCTCCTCATCAGACTCTTCATCAAGGATCATAAGGCTTTCCTCTTCATCCTGTTTTGCCTGCTTGTATTCCTTATACTTTTCAACAATAGGAGTGAGGTCACTCTGTTCCTTCATGAGTTTTCTGAATCTGTTTTGATCATTTACCACATCAGGATCGGAAAGCTCCTTCATAATCTGATCCAGCTTCTCAACCAGTTCTTCAAGTTTATCAAACATATTTATCCTCCTTTAGATAATACGTTAAAGTACTCCATATATCACGCGGTCAAGACCGCTCATATCCTTCAGCTTATAAACCCCTTTAAAGCCTGCTTTTCTCATCATATCAGCCACATCCATGTACTGCTCGGAACCTATTTCCATTATCAGTCTTCCGTCTTCCGTGAGAAACTCAGGAGCCCGGCTTACTATCTCTCTGTAAAATTTCAATCCGTCTCTGCTGCCGTCAAGTGCAAGTCTCGGTTCAAAATCTCTTACATCCTTCATCAGCCAGTTTATATCCGCAGTTCTGATATAAGGCGGATTGCTGAGGATCATATCATATTTTTTTATCGGTCTGCCCTTCTCATCAGCTAATGACTCGAAAAGATCACTCTTTACTATATCTATAGACGCATTCAGCTTCTTTGCATTCAGCTTTGCCAGTTCCAGTGCATCCTCGGAAATGTCGGAAAGCGTGACTATATCATCAAACCCATCATCTTTTCTCATAAGGTAATAAGATATACCTATGCATCCCGAACCGGTGCAGAGATCAAGCACATTTATGTTTCGGGCAGGTGCCATTTCCATGGCCTTTAATACCAGTCCCTCAGTATCATAACGGGGGATGAGTACATTTTCCCTGCACTGAAATATATATTCCAGGAAATATGTATATCCCACTATATACTGAAGCGGATAATGGGTTGCCCTTTTCCTGACGGCCTTCATATATCTCATGGCCGTTACGTCATCGAGAATCTCGTTTAGATTTGCGTATATCTCGGCAATATCCTTATCCAGAAAGAAACACATCAGATGTCTTGACTCGGCCTGTGAATTTTCTATCCCGGCATCCATCAGAACCTTTGCCGCCTTTTTCATAAGGGCACCTACGCTTTTTTCATTTAAAGTTGTTTTTGTCTTTGATGCGGTCAATCGATCACCTTCTTTAAACACACATAGGAACTATTTTTCAAAAGAGTTATTTCTCACACATTCCACATATTCATGCCAGTCTATAACACCCTCAACTGACCTGATGGCAACCTCTATCATGGATTCGTCAGGCTCCTTTGTGGTAAGTCTCTGAACCCAGAGTCCCGGGGCACTGAGTGCATTTGAACATGCGTTATTATGCTTTCCTGCATAACGGATGAACTCATATGATATACCTGCCACCAGCGGGATCAAAAGGATCCTTGAAAGAAGTCTGAGCCAGAGTACATTTGTTTTTACAAACATAAATACAAATATACTTATTATCATTACTATAAACACAAAGCTTGTTCCGCATCTCTTATGGAATCTGGTATGCTTCTTAACATTCTCCACTGTCAGGTCTTCGCCTGATTCAAGACAATTAATTGTCTTATGCTCGGCACCATGATACATAAATGTTCTTTTAATATCTTCCATTTTCGAAATAAGTGCAGTATAACCGAGGAATATCGCAAGTCTGAGTATTCCCTCAACAAAGTTAACCAGCAGAGAGCTGTCGGTTATTTTATATAGGAAGTTTGCAACAAATGCAGGCAGCAAAATAAATACACCGATAGCAATAACAAGTGAAATGATAAGGGTTATAACAAGATATCCGGTGTTGGAAGACTTTTCCTTATCATCTGCTTTTTCAGTAATATCAGTTTTATCTGTAGTAGCAGCTTTTTCCTCTTTACCGGCTTCCTGTAATTCTTCTTCATCCTCAAAATATTCAGACGAAGCCATTAGGGTCTTCATACCTATATAAAGGGACTCTATAAAGTTAACCACACCTCTGATAATAGGGATGGAAAGAGCTTTATGCTTCTCTCCCATGGATCTATATGGAGTTACCTGGACATCTATCTCCTTATCAGGCTTTCTGACCGCAAGTGCATAAGACTCAGGTCCTTTCATCATGACGCCCTCAAGGACTGCCTGTCCACCTATACTTACTCTCTTCATAGCTTTCTCTTTCAGATGAATTATGTAAACCAAATTCAGTTACATAAATACTGTTTCATAAAACGTAAACAGCGGCAGCTGAGGTATACTAATAAAAAGCACCTCAACTGCCGCTTGATTTCTAGTTGTTTATTAATCTAGTTATCAGCCTGCACGCCATACTTCTTGTTGAACTTATCTATACGACCACGAGCCTTGATAGCCTTCTGCTGACCTGTATAGAAAGAATGGCATTTTGAGCAGATTTCAACGTGGATATCTTCTTTAGTTGAGCCTGTAACGAACTCATTTCCACAGTTACATACAACCTTAGCCTGATAATAATCCGGATGTATTCCCTCTCTCATAATAATCTCTCCTTTTCTATGTAACGTATGTGTGACACTACGTGTAGAGCAGCTATGCTACGTACTTTCCGAAGGTGTTTTGGGTAATTCCGTATACTGACCAACGTCTCGATCACACACCAGCAACGCCAATCATAGTAGCACAACAAAGGTTATAAATCAAGTATTTTTTTATCACCTATCCGGTCTTCGCTTCGACCTACATGAGTGGAGCTACTAACTTCATCACATGGCCCGCAGCTCTATAATATATTTTTTCGTTTTTGATGGTTTCCGGTGTTATCTTTCTACACTGCTTCAGTGTATCCTGGAAATCCTGTTCTATCTCATGAATAACGTCTGTTCTATACATATACGCCGCACATTCGAAATGATGATACAGACTTCTGTAATCCAGATTGATGGAACCCACCACTGCTTTTTTGTCATCACATATAAAGTTCTTCGCATGCATAAATCCCGGAGTGTACTCATAAAGATTGATTCCGTATCTCAGCAGAGATTTGTAATGGTTCTTTGCCAATGCATATGCCATATGCTTATCGGGTATTCCCGGAAGTATGATGCTGACCTCAACACCTCTCGCCGCAGCATACTGAAGTGCTCTCTTCATTTCATCATCAAGTATAAGATAAGGTGTCGTTATATGTACATAATCCGAGGCTCTGTTGAGTATATCCATATATACATTTTCGCCGACCTTTTCATCATCAAGGGGAACATCACTGAATGGCATAACATATCCTGATGCTTCAGGATAGCTTCCGCCATCATATTCCAGATAATTTCCGAGTTCGACTTTTTCCTCATCAAATGACCACATCTGAAGGAACATGAGTGTGAAGGACTTAACGGCGTCACCTCTCAGGAACAGTACGGAGTCCTTCCAATGACCGAAACGCTCTATCTTATTGATATATTCATCCGCCATATTGATTCCGCCTGTGACTGCAACCTTGCCATCAACCACAAGAACCTTTCTATGGTCTCTGAAGTTATAATATGTGGAAATAAATGGATGAATTGGGGAAAATGTTTTCGCCTTGATTCCCAATTCCCGTAATCTGGCATCATAATTATGGGGAAGCAGTTCCATCTCGCACATCCCGTCATACATGACTCTGACTTCAACACCGCTTTTAACCTTATCAGCAAGTATCTTCAGTACTCTTCCCCACATGTAACCTTCATCATAAATGAAGAATTCCATAAAGATAAACTTTTCAGCACTTTCAAGTATCTCTATCAGATCATCAAAACAGTATTCCCCAGAAGGATAATACTTAAGATCCGTATTTTTATAAACCGGGAAACAGCCAGTGGTATTCAGATAGGTACTCAGCTCACTCAGGCTTCGCTTATCACGTCTAAGTTCATCACTTACATCATCCTGCATCGGAAGCACATTCTTTGTATTAGCTATAACATTCAGGACATTCTTTTTCAGCTTTATATGTCCCAGATCCGTAATAGTATAGGCAAAGAACAAGGTTCCCGGAACAGGGCCGACACTTATAATAATAAGCCACGTAAGCTTTGCAGATGAATCCATATCGGTATTAAACAGTACTATAGTCATTACTATTCTGAAAAATATCATTATAACAGAGACATGTGTGTAAAAACCATTCATCCATGAGAAAAGTGTATACAGTATGTATAACTGCATAAACAAAAGGAAAAGTATCCATACAAGACGGCTGAATACCAGTCGCAGGATACCTTTTTTCCTGTAATGAGTCAATCTTATTTCGTTTTCATCAGTGCTGTAATTCGTAATCTTCATAATGTGACTGTACTTAATATGACTCTTTCTTTCAAAATCCTTTAAATAACTTCAAAACACTCCTAAATAAATAATATATTAATCAGAAAAACAAATATGTGATTATAATCTTGAGACCTATTCCAAATAATATAAGTCCTCCGATAATAGATGTTTTTCCGGTAAATTTTGTTCCGAGCTTTTTCCCCAGCAATATACCGAATAAGCATATGATAAATGTTACCAGACCTATCAGAACAGATGCTGCAATCGCCGGAACTATAGTATAATCCGCTATCGTAAATCCTACCGAAAGCGCGTCTATAGATGTAGCTATTGCCTGAACAAGAAGTCCCTGCTTTGTAAGTCTGTTTTCGTGCTTTTCTTCTTCATCCATGGCGATAACGCCTTCAACTATCATTCCCCAGGCTATCTTACACAGAATGAGAAATGCTATCCACGGGATAAACTTTTCCAAAACCTTAAATGTCTTTACCAGCGTATGTACGAAAACCCATCCGATAAGCGGCATCGCAAACTGGAAAAAGCCAAAGGTAAAAGCAACTATAATTCCTTTTTTTCTTCTCATGGAGGGCTCCGAAAGACCATCCACAACCGATACCGAAAAAGCATCCATTGCAAGACCGACACCAAGCAGAAGATTCACAAGTATAAATGATAGATTCATCACTCTGTCACCCTCGTATCATTAACTATAATATCCTTAATTACAAGGTTTTCCTCAATATGTCCCTGCTCTGTATTTATCAGTCTTCCACTGTCTGATTTAAGATATATCTCAAGGTTGGCATTTGATACATTAACATCAGTAACGCCATCTCCTCCGAATACAAGTGCCTCGGCACCTATGCCCTTATACTTATATGCTGCCGCATCTATACTGATACTGTTCTTTCCATTAAGAGCACCAAGTCCTGTAGATTTATCTGACCTCAGCTGTGCTTCATAAGAAAGATCACTGAGCTTTATCTGTGCCTCTTCTCCGTCGATCGTTCCCACCAGAGACAGCAGCTTTCCGTCACCTGAACATCTTAAAAGTGCATAACGGACATTTATATCCGCATTTCCATTTATGCTTCCCACACATACACATTTGTAGAATGCACACTGGATCATAACATCGCATTCATGAAGGATGATAGGATAACTTCCATCGAAGGAACCGATTCCCACACCGTCATTTCCGCGCATATAAAATGTATACTTACCCTTTTTGATCTTTATTATACCACCCGGTCCGGAACCTATTCCGATAGCCTTCTGACCGTTGGATTCTATATAAATCTCTCCATCCTGATAAAACTCAAGAAGTCCGTGGACCTTATCGAAATCATTTCCTATTCCCCAGCACTCAGAACCCGATAATACAAGCTTCAGATTACCGTCTCCCTCAACAGTAAGTCTTGAGCTTTCGGGAACCTTAATGCCTCCTCTGCAGAATCTGTTATCCCCAACCAGTCTGAGTGTTACATGACAATTATCCGCCATATGTATACATGGACGATTTTTCACGGATAAAAGATTTACATTTTCAAGAGTTATTCTTCCATCATAACCTTCAAGCACATCTATATGTATCTTTGTTTCAGTATTAGGTGTTCCGATAATTGTAAGATCCCTGAAATTAGCATCCTTCGCACCTATAACAACAGTTGTCTTTCCATCTCTCACAAGATTATTCAGAGATATCCTGTTTATTCTTCCCGCTATATAGGTCTGCTCACTGGCATCATCTTCTTTCTCTCTGTGATACCTGGATATTTCCATTTTAATATTACTGTCAATATCTGAAATAACCTCTGCCGATGGTCTCGCAACATAGAAGCCCTGTATAAGATCAGCTCCGAGTCTTATAACAGTAGAAAGCTCCTCCGACGTTTCAACTCCCTCAGCCAGAGCAAGTATATCATTTGCATGACAGAAATCGATGATCTCTCTTACAAAATGCTGCTTCTGTGAACTGCCCTGAATATCGGAAAGCAGCGATCTGTCAATTTTAACATAATCAGGCATATATCTGAGAAGATTTCCTACGTTGGAATAACCTGTTCCGTAATCATCAACAGCCAGACCCACTCCAAGTTTCCTGTACTTCTCTTTTGTAACGTTAAGCTTATCGTCACTCATTTCAGCCTGTTCTGTCAGCTCAACCACTGCCCTTCCCGAATACTTTTCGAGCATACCGGCAATATTCTTCTCATCGTCCTCTTCCAGAACGATTCCTGGAATACTGTTAATAAAAACTTTTCTGTTTTCAAAAAGCTCCTGATTATCATCATAATATGTCAGAACATTCATAAATGTCGCTTTTTCTATATCACTTATCCTATGAAGCAGTTCTGCATTTTTAATGATCTCAAGAGGTGATATTTTCTTTTTTGTTGCTGATCTCATAAGTGCCTCATACGAGAAAATCTCACCGTCTACAGCATTTATGATAGGCTGGAAATGGTATGTAAACAGATTATTATCAAGAATACGTTCAACCTCGTCAATCTCTTCACGATCCATTTCATATATCTCGGGATTTCGCCCCTGTGCCCTGAGAGCATTTCTCGTCTCCAGTATTCTTGCAGCCTGACTTCTTCTGAAGCTTTCAAGCCCTCTGGCAATACACCTCATCCAAAGACGATTTACTTCATCAATCCTTCCAACCTCATCAGCGCAGCACATTATGGCATATCCAAAGGATCTGTCTTCAAAAAACAAAGGAACGATAATATATACCTCAGGATCATCATAATCATACTCGCGAGGAAAAACAGCCTTGGTATCAAATATACTGTCACATCCCACGTGTCTGATATTTGCATTATCCGCATCATATGAAAGAACATTTATTGATTTCTTTGTGAAACCGTTTTTAGGAAAATCATTATTAAGTATTGCGTCTTCCTTTAACCAGTTTTCACTAAGACATATTTCAAGACGTCTTACGCCATGCAGGTGGAAAATAGACTCATACACCGTGGAAAACATTTCTTCCAGGCTGGTTGCACAGAGCAGATCATCCATCAGATTATTGTGAATGGAATAGAATCCCTCTTCAGAATCCCTTGTCATCCATGTATCTCGGCGGGCACTGTATATTTTATCAACATCAGAACTGCATCCACAGCTTTCTCCGAGAAAAAGATCAGCCTCAGGTTCAGGTGAGATCATTTCCTTATTATCAATAAGCCTTAATATAGCATCCACGGAAAATCTTCCGTAATATTCTGCAGGCACATAAGTAGAGGTCAGTGATTTCGGACTCAGCTGTCCCTCTCTGCCGGTTCCGTAACCGGCTATAACTATATCTTCGGGAATTCTTATTCCCCTTCTTTCCATTTCCTCAGCGAAGCCAATGGCCATACAGTCATTTGCACATACCATAGCTTCAGGGAGTTCATTTCCGCTTCTTAGAATCTCCTCTGCACATCCGGTTCCGCTGGTATACCAGAAATCTCCATAAAATACACGCTCATCTTTTATTTCCAGATCATGAGCTTTCATTGCATCCTTATATGCTTCAAGTCGTCTCTGTGAATGAACATGATTCTTTCTGCCCGAAAGATATGCTATATCCTTAAGCCCGTGTTCTTCAATAAGATGTGATATAAGTGCATAAACCGCCTCATATCCATCAGTCCAGAAGCTGTAGAAATATTCACTATCCGTATCAACGCAAACAACAGGGCCTTTAAACCTGTCATGGATCTGCTTTTCAAGCTTTTTTTCAACTCCGGGTGTCTGAATAGAATCCGAAAGAACTATAACAGCATCAAAAAGATCATAATTAACAAGATTGAAAATGTTTGAATCTCCAATCTCACGTTCCTTATTATTCTGATATTTTATAAACATGGAAAAAACACAGACATCAAAGCCCGCGCTATGAGCCCGCTCCGTAACTCCATTTATAAATCCATGCTGATATGTCTCTTCCGGCTGTCCCAGCAGAAGAGCTATCTTCTTCTTACTCATAAACTGACACCTGTTATCCTAAATTGTCTGAGAGGCAAATGCTTTGCATTATAAACATTTACCCTCCCGTAATTGAAAAAACCATAACTAATCTCTGTGACTGTATCTTCCACTTCCAATACTATCCTGTCACCGTCTGTATATCCATGAGGTGAAATCCTTTTTCCTTCTCCGGTTATTACCTCAAAGCCATAAATATTAGTATCCAATATTACAATATTACCATAAGTATTAAAAAATGAAATAATAATTTTCTTATCATCTCTTACCACTTCATCCGGAATCATATCCTCCGCTTCCCCGATACCATATACCTTATCAAGCATATGAGCCGCCATTCTGAGGCCGGGACTTTTTTTATCCACCGGATGTACGTTTCCGAATTCTCCCAGATCCAGAATTGAAACAAGATATACTCCTGTCATATCATCTGCCACAGCAGCCTGGGCTTCTCTCAAAAATGCCCAGTCTCCCATATCCTCCTGTCCCTCTTCCATATATATCGGAAGCTGGAACATAAAGAACGGAGTATCCTTATCCCTGAACAACTCCCTATACTGCTCAATAAGTGCTCTCAGCATCTCGGAGTAAAATGTATTCTTTCCCGTTTCTTTGTAATAATTATAATTTTCCGGAGTATCCTGTTCTCCCTGATAAAAAACAACACCTCTTATGGTATAAGGAGCTACCCGCTTCAGCATTGTTTCTATCATGGCACAGGGTCTGAATATAGATACGGAAGTCACGGGCGGAGGCCAGGGATAGTCTCCCGCAATCACTTCAATCTCTCTCTGAGTCATCTCAGGATGTTCCTTTTTCAGTTCCTCAACCTTTCGGTTAAAATCATCAGCAGTTTTATCATATTCATCCTGAATATCACGGTTCTGCTTTTCCGTCATGCTGTCAGTAACTGATTTATATTCGTTATAGACTCTTCTTCCACCATCTGTGGCAAGCAGTCTTTCCTTTTCCAGCCAGCATGTTATCGAAGAGCCTCCCTGATAACAGTCAATCATTCCAACGGCAACTCCCAGTTCACTGCTCAGCTTTCTTGCATAGTAATAACCGATAGCCGATATATCTTGGAAGGACTTGTCTGTAACCGTCTTCCAGGATGTATGCTTTTCCTCTTCCAGAAACTCATCAGTGATGCAGCCCGTTTTTATAACATTATAATATCTTATCTCCGGACAGTCTGCGGTCATGATTTCCTCATAACCACCTTCAGCATTCTTAAGTTCAAATTCAATATTGGACTGGCCGTTATTTAACCATACCTCACCGTACATTACATTATGAAATACTATCTGCTGTGACATATCATCAGTACAAATAGTCATATCATAGGGTCCACCAGCACTGTGCTCGGGAAGAAAAATCTCCCATGGTCCGGAAGACACCTCTGATGTAACAGTGATATTATCTATTGAGACAGTCAGCTGCTGTTTCTTTTCGGATTCTCCGAATATACAAACCTTTTTATTTCGTTGTAAAACCATATTATCGGAAAAAACAGCCGCCAGCCTCATTATTATTTCCTCTTCTCTTCTATATATTGTTTCAGTTCTTCCATACAATTTTTAGCATCAAATCTTCCCAGCTTATACATTTTCTTTATAACTTCAATATCCTTTTCAGATCTGGAAATCTTTATGGTCCTGCTTGGCCTTATAACAAATGCTGTTCCTTCCTTTTCACATCCGTCAATATACTCCAGCTCTTTGTTATACATGATATGTCTGTCCCTGCAGGCCTCAAGATACTTGGGAAAATACTTATATTTTCTGTTCATTAGAAACATACTTCTGTCAGGCTTCTTCTGATAACCTTCAGGTCTCGTAAAGACAACTATGTTATTCTCAAAGCCCAGCTCCTGCATTCCCTTAAGGGGAATACTGTCAGTGGAACCGCCATCCAGATATTTAATTCCATTATATTCAACTATTCTTGAAACAAGGGGAAGTGAAGCTGACGCTCTTATAGCATCCACATTTTCCTTCACATCGTATATTCTGAGATAATCAGCCTTTCCGGTCTCAAGATTTGACGCAACCGAATAAACCTTTATGGACTTACTTGCATTCTTCCTGAATGTATCATAATCAAAAGGATAAAGCTGATCCGGAATGTCATGATAGCAGAACTGCTCATCACAGATATCTCCCGTCTTGAAGATATTGGAAAAACTCATAAATCTTTTATCGGATCTGTATTTTACAAAGTATCTGATATTTCTCGCAAACTGCTCGGATACATAGGAAATCCCATGAATAATTCCGGCAGAAACACCTATCAGACCATCAACCTTTATTCCATTTAAAAGCATCTCATCAAGTACTCCGGAGGTATAAATACCACGCATACCGCCGCCTTCAAGAACCAAACCTAATGACATATCTTATCTCCTATCTTTTATAAATACACTTAATCCTTCAGAATATCAGTTATACATAATCTGTATAACTAAATAATTATACTACAATTTTTGACATAATAAAAGAACGCCGGATAATTTCCGACGTCCTTAATATTCCGGGAGTTTTTTTGTGTTTATATAAAGGCCTTATTTCTGAACCTTATCAAGTGCCTTCTGAGCTGTCTCCTGAGCCTCATCAAGTGCTTCCTTTGCAGGAACACCTTCAAGCTCAACCTTATCAGCAGCAATCTTTAATGCATCATATATCTCTCCACCTGTAGGGTCAACAGGTCTTACTGATGCATGAGATGACTGTGAAAGCGGTACAAGTATTTCAGGATGATCTGCTTCATAGCTCTTGAATGTCTCACTGTCACGAGCTGACTGTCTTACTGCAACATATCCTGTCTTTACTGACCAGAGTGCCTGATTGTCAGGTGATGTAAAGAACTTCATGAACTCATAAGCTCCCTGCTTTTCATCATCTGATGAACCGGCTATAGATACAAGCTGCTTTGCCTCTGCTGAAGGAGCTGACTCACTGTCATCATCCCATGCAGGCTGCTCCATAGCACCAACCTTTGTAAAGTCAAGGTCTGCCTGATCACCACTGGAACCTACATAACCACCTGCTGTTCCATCAACTGCATCATCCATTGTGTCATACCAGTATTCCCAGCCCTGTCCACCTGAATGAACAGCCATGATCTTATCATCATTTATCCATGTACGCATATCTTCCCAGGCCTCAACCCACTCGTCTGTGTTGATCGTAACTGTTTTTCCATCATCGCTGAGTACCTTACCACCATTTGATAATGCAAAGTCTATAAGGTTATCTTCTCCCCACATCGGCTCCCAGCCATATGTTGCATAACCTTCATCCTTTATCTTCTTTGATACATCGGCAAGCTCTTTCCATGTCTTGATGTCTTCAGGATTTATACCTGCCTTCTCGAATACTTCTTTATTGTAGTACATAACCTGTGTTGTACCATAAGCAGGCATAGCATATACCTTTTCACCGTCAACACCCTGATCAAAATAAACCTTAAGATAATCATCCTTTGCAAAATCACTATCTGCATCCATAAGTGGTGACAGATCTGTCAGAAGATCCTTATCTGCAAGATTTCTTGCGGCATCAACCTCCAGAAGTGCCAGATCAGGAGCCACATCTCCGGCGATACCGGCCTGGATCTTTTGATAAGTCTCATCATAGTCTGCCATAGTTACAGTCTTTACAAAATATTTATCCTGTGATGCATTGTAATCATCAACTATATCCTGAACAACGCCAACTGCTGTCTTTCCGCCTGCATACCAGAACTCAACCTCAGTTCTTCCCTCAGCATCTGTAACTGTTGCAGCTGATGTTGTCTGCTGCTCTGTCTGCTCAGCATTTACATCCTTGCTGTTTGAAGATGTGCTGACACCACATCCTGAAAGTGCACTCATCATCATAAAACCACCGAGCGCTGCTCCTGTAAGTCTCTTAACTGTCTTTTTGTTTAAATTTGATTTCTTCATAATCCTTCCATTCATCCTTTCTCTCAATAAAGAATTATTAATAATAAACATTTATATATTAATGAGCCTTTGCATTGCATCAGCCCTTAACACCACTGTCACCGGCAAGACCGGATATAAACCATTTTTGTGTAAAGGCAAACAGGATAAGCAGCGGAATGACTATCATAGTACTTCCTGCCATAACCTTTGCCCAGTTTGTTCCAAATGCTCCGTCATCTATAAAGAAGCTCCTGAGTCCCTGTGCCACCTGATACAGGTCGGAATCCTTTGTGATAAGTGACGGCCACATATAGTTGTTATATAGAGATATAAAACTCATAAGTCCGAATGTAACAAATGATGATCTTGTTACCGGCATTACTATCTTCCACAGTATCTTCCAGTGACCTGCTCCATCCAGCTTTGCTGCTTCTATAAGCTCCGACGGTATCTGCAGAAATGCAGTCCTGAGCAGGAATATTCCAAATATGCTTACACACTGTGAAATAATGAGTCCGATTCTCGAATTGAGCATTCCCATCTTTGCAAGTGTTACAAATGCAGGTATATATGTTGCACATGAAGGCAGCATATAAGTTGCCATCACTATTCCGAAGAGTATATTTCTCCCTTTAAACTTCATAAAGGAAAATGCATAAGCCAGCATAGCACCTGTTATTATCTGAATAAGCGTAGCCACAAGTGCAACTATCAGACTGTTTAATACATATTTGAGAAGAGGTGAGTTTGAAAACACATCCATTATATTTTCAAGATGGATCACATCCGGAAGTATCATCTCCGGATTCATCGCCTCTTTACTGGTCTTAAGACTTCCCAGAACCATCCAGAACAGCGGAAAGATCATCACTATGCTGATCAGGCAGAGAATCATATGTCTCAGACTGTTTGTCATTAATTTCTTCATTAGTAATTCACCCACTTCTTTGATAGCTTAAACTGCAGGAATGAAAGTGACACTGTAATTATCACTATTATGATTGCCACAGCTGAGGCCTGACCCATCTTAAACTGTTCAAATCCCAGCTGGTAGAATAAATAGGTAAGCGTTCTTGTACTTCCGGAAGGGCCGCCCTGAGTCAGTATCTGTATCTGATCATAGGCCTTAAGTGCATCTACCATAGTTATTATCGTAAGGAAAAATGTAGTCGGTGAGATTCCAGGGATCGTTATATATCTGAGTTTTTTCCAGAAGCCGGCTCCATCCAGGGCAGCTGCCTCATATCTATCCTCAGGAATCTTATCAAAAGCTACAAGGTAGAAAATACAGCTGTATCCGATACCCTTCCATACTGTAACTATTATTACCGAAATAAGTGCTGTATCACTGCTTGTCAGCCAGTTAAGACCCGGAATACCCATAAAACCGAGAAGCTGATTTGCAAATCCGCCCTTTGAATCGAATATCCAGCTCCATACGATGGAAACAGCAACTGTCGGAGTGATCCATGGTGAAAAAACAAGAAAACGATATATTGCTCTGCCTCTCAGATTCTTATTTAAAAGAAGTGCAAGGAAAAGACCAATCACAATGGTAGGAATGATCGTTCCTATGGCAAATAAAAATGTATTACTGAGAGCTGACCAGAAACCGTCATTTGAAATTACACTTGAGTAGTTTTCGATTCCCACATAATTGTAATTCGGTGACATGTAGTCCCAATCCGTAAAACTGAGCCAGCCACTCTTTAATATGGGATATATCCAGAATGCTACCATCGGCACCATAGCCGGAATGATAAACAGCAGAATAGTCAGATTCTTTTTTGCCTTTGCTTTGTTCATGATTTTCTCTTTCATATTTTGTTCGTGAAATTCATATCATCTGTATTTCGTGAACATATTAAACCTGATTTATGATTTTGTCAACCCCCTTTTTCAATTTTTTGTCATATTCCCTTTTTCTTTTTTTTACATATGCGTTCCGGCTTGCAGTAAATACTATAAATAAAAAAACAGCCGGAGAGATAATTCTCTCCGACCGTTTCCCTTAACTAATGTTTTATCATCCCTCAATAAGAATCCTACTCTTCTGAGGTATTTCCTGCTTTTTCTTTGGAATAGACAGGCTGAGCACTCCGTGCTTAAATGCTGCTTTTATATCATCCTCCATTACAGCATCACCCACATAGAAAGATCTTTGCATTGATCCCGAGTAACGTTCTCTTCTTATATACTTATCATTTTCTTTCTCTTTGGTCTTGCCTGCGTCATTTGTTTCCTTTTCAAGACTCTTCTCGGCTTTGATGGTAAGGTATCCGTTTTCCAGATCCACCTGTATATCTTCTTTCTTAAATCCGGGGAGATCAATATCCACCTCATAAGAATTCTCTTTATCGCGGACATCGGTTTTCATGAGCCTGTCAGCTCTTCTTCCGTAAAGCTTCTTCTCTGTATTCTTCATATCAGGGAACTCCGGAAATCCAAACCAGTCATCAAATAAATAATCTCTAAATACACTTGGCATATACATAACTCATTCCTCCTTTGCCATATGATATTAGTTCGGAATCACCTTTTTGATTCCTTCTGAGTATGTTATACCACTTTTGTTAGCACTCGTCAAGCCCGAGTGCTAACAAACAAAAATTATTAATATTATTAACCATTTTACTGCATTTTCTTAACTATATATAATAGTTTGACAAAACAATCATAAGCCACTAAAATGTCATATGGTGTCAAAAGGCAATTTTGACATCCATATCTTATAATCAAAGGGGAAATGATTAGTCATGGAACAATCAAGAAGCTCGTTTAAAGGTTCACTGGGATTTGTGCTGGCCGCTGCGGGAAGTGCAGTAGGACTCGGTAATATATGGAGATTCCCATATCTTGCCGCAAAGGACGGAGGTGGACTTTTTCTTGCTATATATCTGATGCTGGCTCTTACATTCGGCTTTGCCATGCTGACATCGGAAACAGCTATCGGAAGAAAAACAAAACAAAGCCCCCTTACAGCTTATGGTAAGGTTCATAAGAAATGGGGCTGGCTCGGTATCATAGCGAGCTTCGTACCATTTATCATCATGCCATACTACTGTGTAATAGGCGGATGGGTACTCAAATACTTTTTGGCATTTGTAACCGGTCACGGTCAGGATGCAACAAACGATGAATATTTCGGCAGTTTTATCACTGATAAAACCCAGCCAAATGCTATGCTCATCATATTTATAGTAGTATGTGCCATCATTATCTTTATAGGTGTTGAAAAGGGAATTGAAAAATTTTCAAAAATAGTAATGCCTCTGCTCCTGGTTCTCGTTATAGGAATCGCCATCTACTCTCTTACATTATCAAAGACAGCAGATGATAACACAACAAGAACAGGACTTCAGGGACTGAAGATTCTGTTTATTCCCGATATGAAGGACGTAACTCTGAAGCAATTCGGTATCACCATAGTTGATGCCATGGGACAGCTGTTCTACAGCCTGTCGGTTGCCATGGGAATCATGATAGCCTATGGTTCATATGTCCGGGACGAAGATAATCTGGTAAAATCCATCAATCAGATAGAGATATTTGATACGGCTGTTGCATTTCTTGCCGGAATCATGATCATACCGGCTGTATATGTATTCATGGGTAAGGAAGGACTGAGTGCTTCAGGACCATCTCTCATGTTTGTATCACTTCCGAAGGTATTCATGCAAATGGGATCCATAGGAAATGTAGTCGGTGCTCTATTCTTTGCCATGGTACTGTTTGCGGCTATCACAAGTGCTATATCAATACTTGAGGCTGTTGTTTCAAGTATTATAGATAAGTTCAAAGCATCACGTCAGGTATCAACTATCATTGAAACAGTACTTGCTCTTTTAATCGGTATTGCAGTATGCAGAGGCTTTGACGGAAGCAGCCACTTCTTTATTGACGTACATCTCCCGAACATGGCAGATGGAGCTACCGGACAGCTTCTGGATGTTATGGATTATATGAGTAATAACATACTCATGCCTCTGGTTGCCATATTTACCTGCATACTTATCGGCTGGGTTGTAAAAACAAACTATGTACTGGACGAGATAACAAAGAACGGAGAAAGATCAAACCGAAGAACCCTGTATAAAGCTATGGTGAAATATGTATCACCTGTACTGCTGTTTATACTGCTGCTTATGTCACTGGGTGTCATATCCTTTGATTGATTCTCTATATAATACACTCTAAAAAAGTAAGCCAGCGGATGTGTGAGGTATAAATCTCACCATTCCACTGACTTACTTTTTTTATTATTCTTCTCCGTTAATATACTTCTGAAGATATGATTTATTTGCTTCTATATCCGGTACCAGAACTGCCATTCCGTTTATATTGTCAGGATAGTATGTTCCCTCTACAGGAATCAGATGCGTATCCTGCTCTTTTCCGAAGATCATTCCCCAGGCAAGCTTCATCATACCACCGGTCTTAAGGTCTGTTTTGATATATGGTGCTGCCTTGCTTGCAACCTTATATCCGTTTATAAAATGTCCATGCTTTACCTGACCTGCGACTGCCGCTATAACCTTACGCTGTCTCTCTGTTCTGTCCCAGTCGGAGTTCCCTACATATCTCATTCTGGAATAACAAAGTATCTGACTCGGTGTGAGCTCATTCACACCTTCCGTTAGATTCCATACCTCATCGGATTCATCATTGTTGGATCCAAGTGCAGGATTCTCATTCATATACTGCGCTTCTTCCGCAGTAAGGTCTATTTCCAAAGATCCTACAGCCGCCATAGCTTCGAGGAAACCATCAAAGTTAACTATGGCATTTCCGTCTATGGTTATTCCGAAGTTTTCTTCTATGGTCTGATCAAGGAGATCCAGTCCTCCATAGGCATAAGCTGCATTTATTCTGTTGCCGCCATATCCCGGAATATTTACATAGGTATCTCTCATGATCGATGTCATGGTGGTTATATTCTTCTTCCTGTTGATGGAGAAAAGAATTATAGTATCTGTTCTCTGGCCTTCCTGACCTTCTCTCGCATCCTCACCCACAAGAAGAATATTTATTACATCATGTTTCATAGAGTCACTTCTCTTTGAAACCGCTGTATCTATATGATCAAATTTTCGGGTTATATTCCAGATGGCAAATCCGAAGAGTAAAACCAGTACCAGAAGTACAAGAAGTATTATCTTCAGAACTCTATGCTTTTTCTTTTTCTTATGACCCTTTTTATTTGAAGGTCGTCTTGTATCGTCTTCCAGCTCTGCTCCTCCTCTGCCGGTTGGACCTTTACCTTTTCCGTTCCCGCCACCCGAACGTCTTTTTCTGTCTACTCTTTCCTCTTCATAAGACTCCAGAAACTGCTCATCGCTGACCGCCTGATCGGGATCATAAATCCTCGTCTTTCTGACAGGTCTTTCATAATACTCTTCTTCCGGAAGCGGATTCTGCGGTCCCTGTCTTCTCGGCTGTCCACCCTGAGACTGAGGTCTTCTTGGTTGTCCCTGCTGAGTTGGTCTCTGTCCTGACTGTTGCTGCGGACGCCTTGGCTGTCCCTGCTGAGCTGATTTCTGACCTGACTGCTGCTGACGTCCCATAGGATTTTGCAACTGAGGGCTTTGCGCCTCCGGTCTGGGTCTTCTTCTGGGTTCATCAACTATAAATGCCGAATCAAGTTCGGGTGAATAATTATCATTATCAGAATTATAACTCATAAATCCTCCTATCTGATCAAATAAATAAGCGGTTAATTCTATAACTCCTCACTATCAAGGTCAATAGTAAAGGGACCATCATTTACTATTCTGCAGCACATATCGGCACCAAATCGTCCCGTTGCCACTATAGAATCAGTAAGACCCTGTCCCTTTATCCAATCCTTGCATTTATCCACTATATAGTCATATATATGCTCTGCATGTTCGGGAGAACCTGCCTTGATAAATGAAGGCCTGTTTCCCTTTTTGCAGTCAGCATATAATGTAAACTGCGATACGATCAGCAGTGATCCCTTCGCATCTGCAAGACTCAGATTTGTTTTACCGTTTTCATCGGCAAATATTCTGAGTCCCAACAGCTTTTTAACCATTTTATCAGAGACTTCCTCTGTATCGGAGTCGTTCACACCCACCAGAACAAAAAAACCTTTTCCTATCTCTCCAACTACTTCACCGGAAATAGAGACACTTGCCTCTGTTACCCTTTGAATTAAAAATTTCATTTCACGATACCTTACACTTTTCCATTCAGTTTGTCAATGATTATCGGAAGCTCGGCATCGATCTTATCATTATCCAGCTGACAGGTTCCTGCATTTGCATGACCACCACCGCCATATGAAAGACACAGCTCACCGATATTAAAATCAGAGCTTCTGTTTACGATAGACTTACCTATCATAACCGCTGTATTCTGCTTACGGAATCCCCAGGCTACATGTACTGAAAGCTCTACCTCAGGCCACATAGCATAAACCATAAATCTGTTTCCCGTATAGATAGTCTCTTCATTTCTGAGATCTATTACAGCAACCTTGTCATATATCTTTGTTATCTTCTTCAGCTGCTCCTTGAAAAGCTCCTGCTGCTCGAAGTACATATCAACTCTCTCTTTTACGTCAGGAAGCGCAAGAACATCATCAATACTATGATCAACACAATAATCGATAAGCTCCATCATAAGATCATAGTTTGAAATACGGAAGGTATGGAATCTTCCGAGTCCTGTTCTGGCATCCATGAGGAAGTTCATAAGAACCCATCCTTCCGGATTCAGTATCTCTTCCTTTGTGAAATCAGCGCTGTCGCCCTTGTCAACAGCCCACATTATTTCTTCTGAAACTCTGGTGAACTTCTCAGCACCACCATAATAATCATATACAACTCTGGCAGCTGATTTAGCATCGCCGTCGATAATATACTTGCCGCGATAATCCTCTTCTTTATTTCGCAGAAGCTCACTTTCATGATGATCAAAAGCCAGTCCGACTCTCTTATCAAAAGGAAGATTTGTCGTAATATCATTTTCTGAAAGCTCTATCTTACCATCCTGGACATCCTTCGGATGTACAAACTTTATATCCCCGATAATGTCAAGCTCCCTAAGCAGCATGGCACAAACAAGCCCGTCGAAATCACTTCTTGTGACAAGTCTCTTTTTCATATGAACCTCCTTGTATCTGTAACCCATTTAATATCTATATATTACTATTATTGCTTCTCAGAATCAACATTAACATCATCAATTTCGGCTTTGCCCGCCTCATATTTCTTTTCAAATTCATCTCTCGGCATAGGCTTTGCAAAATAGAATCCCTGTATCATATCGCATCCCTGGGAAGCAAGAAAATCAACCTGCTTTCTTATCTCAACACCCTCGGCTACTGTTCTCATATTCAGATGCTTTGCCAGCTTGATAGCTTCCGAAACAACTATCTCGCCTCTTCCGTCTTTTGCATCTCCTCTGAAGAAATCCGCATCCAGCTTAAGTACGTCAAGAGGCATATCCTTAAGTGAATTCAGAGATGAATATCCCGAACCGAAATCATCCATCGATACGGCAAAGCCATAGCCTTTAAGCTTATCGATAGTCTTTATCATCGCATTCTTATCGTCAAAGAAAGCGCTTTCAGTCAGTTCTATTTCAACAAGCTCATGAGGTGTGCCTTCAGCATCAACCATGTCACGTATCTGTTCAGCAAGATCACTTTCTATAAAATGTGCCCTTGAAACATTTACCGATATGGGAACACATTTGATACCTTTATCCAGCCACTGCTTCTGATCATGAGCCACGTGCTGTATCATATAATGATCAATCTCGGTTATAAATCCATTTTTCTCAAATATCGGAATGAATCTTCCCGGACTTACCAGACCGAACTCAGGTGAGTTCCACCTGATGAGAGCCTCTGCACCTCTCAGTTCATTTGTCTTCGGATCATACTTCGGCTGATAGTAAACAAGAAACTCTTCGTTTGCCAGAGCCTGACTCTGTCTCTCCTGAACCTTGTCAATCCATCTTTGTTCCTCAACAAGCTTATCATCAAAGAATACTACCTCTGATTCGTCTGTTTCGCCGATACTTACACATGCCGCACAGGCGTAATTGTATTCTTTTTCAATATCTATATCTTTTCTTTTTACAACAAGTCCTTTTTCATCAACTGATTTATCTATCAGTTCAACACCCACATGAAATCCGAACTTGTGATTCATATCTATATTTTCCAGACCGTTGACAATCCCATGCAGTCTGACTCTCAATGATTCTTCATCCTCATATCTAAGCAGCAGAGCAAATTCTTCCACTGTAACATGAGAACAGATTTCATTCTTATCCAGCTTCGAGCTGATGGTATCATAAACACGTCTCAGCATCTCTTCACCCCTTTTTACGGAGTGACATACACAGTAGTTTCTGTAGTTGACAAAGGACAGATTTACTATGGCAAAACCAACGTCCTTATTCCTTCTCTTCTTTAACTGCTGCTCACCTTTTATAATAAAGTACATCCAGTTATTTCCCTGGGTAACATCGTCGGTATAGAAAAGATCCATAATACGTTTCTGTCTTATGATGCCCCTGATTATTTTTACGAACATCATTATGAAAATGACAGCAACCACTACAAGAAACGCTATAACTATTCCTAAGATCAGGTAAAGATCATGAATATTAAGACGATAATCAGCCTTTGCTATAAATTCCTGCTGAGAGTTATTAATGTCAAGGGATATCCAAAGAGGCATACCAAGCATTTTAACATCTTTTTCTTCTATGTTGAAAAAATCCTCATCATCAATATCTTCATCAGCTTCATCATCAGCAGCAGCATAGTTTTCTTCATTGATCCCGTCATAAATCTCACCGAAATCCAGATTCAACTCTCCGTTCTCAGGATATATATAATCCTTCTCGGAATCACGGTATACCATGATCTTATATTTATATCGGGACATTTTTACTTTTTCGCCTTCGAAGCTGCAGGTGTTTTCACCATTCTGATGAATAACATTTCCGTCTTTATCCCGGATTATATAAGCACGGCCCTCTTCATCCAGAAAATCGAATACCCTGTCATCACCGGACTTAAGACCCTTTTCGTAAATACCGGCCATATACTCTATAGCCTCATATTCCGTGCTTATTTTTGACTCAAGCACATAAGTCCCCAGTGCCAAAGCTCCAAGCACCAGACCTATGGCAAATAGTATCGTAAAGACAAAAAATGCGATAACTGAACCTATCCAGCCGCTTCTCTTTACTTTTTTAAGTTTTTTGATATTTGTACTCGCCAAAACTCAGCCCCCTGTTTGACTTTATTAATATCCAAGATCCTCATTTACAAGTATCACATGAATTCTGCCCTCATGTCTTGAAAATCTGGTGATAAGTATCTGACAGCAGATAGTATCAGAAGATTTACAATCCATACAGGCCCCTGTCTTTTTACATGGTGTATCGATATCAAAGCGCTGTGCATTTATGGGAGCAGCAACATTTCTTGCTCTCTTCATGGCACTGTCCAGATCCGCACATACCTTATTCATACCAACGATAAATACAACCTTCTTCGGTCCCTGAGCTATGGCAGATACCCTGTTTGAATTACCGTCTACATTTACAAGTATACCGTCATTTGTCATGGCATTTGTACTTGAAAGAAATACATCTGCATCATAAGCTGCAAGCATTGCAGCTCTTTTATCTTCATAATTATCTCTGTCAATAAAGTTGTACTCGCCTTCCTTAAGTGCATCTACCAGACCAATCTCTCTGGCACTCATGGCACCTCCCATAGTTACGGAGGCTCCCTTTGGGATAAGCTCCAGTGCTTTTGCAAGAGCGTCCTCTTTACTTGCTGCATAGTAACCGGTCATGTTACGGGACTTAAGCCCCTTTATAACAGTTTCAGCTAAAAGTTCATTTCTCTTACTTATATTCTCTTTCATGTTTTTAACCTCCATATCCTATAAGATTCTTGAGCTGATTTGCTTCGCTCAGAATGACACTATCTCGGACCGATTCCGGTCTTATATTTTTCCATCAGTGCAGGTGTTTCATCTACATGAAGATATACACATGAAAGTACGAATGCTCCGGCCCAGAGAATAGTCTGAAGCGGATTCTTTATAGGGAGCAGATCCGACATTGAAATACTTGATGCACCTCGATACATTCCCAGTATCGACCAGTAGGATATCAGTATTGAAACAATAGCGCCTCCTAAAAATATCAACGGTCTGTAATAACCCTGATAAACACCCTCTCCTCTGTAACTTTTTCCAAACTGCTTTGCCATGCTGATCATGGATGCACATAGAAGTATCATGGAAAGAAGGAACAGTAAAGTTACTATAGTTCCCAAAACCATAAACAGGAGACTGAGTCCTATTTTTGCAAGGAGCAGCATAATAATCGTACCTATCATTATGGTATAACCGGCCGCTACAACTGAAGACCCGATAAACATAACCTTCTTGTTATAAATGACCAGACCAATCGGAAGGATCAGCATTCCTCCGACAACCAGAATAGTTGATATCATGATGAGTATAATATAGATTTTCCCATCACTCATTACATCCAGATATGTACCATATGTTTTAAAATCTTCAATCAAACTAATAAAGTTCCAGGTACCCAGAGCAGCCCAGCAAAGTGCCGCCAAAAGTCCGAACAGATTCAGGGATCCATATGAAGTAGTACTTCCTCCATATGGTGCTACCCCTCCGTATGACCCAGCAGGAGAAGTTCCATATGACGGGGCGGGAGTACTTCCATAGCCTCCGTTATATCCGCCCGCTGCAGCTCCGTATCCACCGTAGGGATCTCCATATCCTCCGGGAGCCCCGGCCACCTCCGAAACACTTATATCAAGATATAATGAATCCGGAAACTGATTTGCATCCAGTGTAAGCCTCAGACCATCAAAAACCATGGTCTGCTGAATACGATTTCCATTTACGGAAGAACCACTGGTACTTTCCATATCCTGATAAAACCAGTTATCACCCTCTTTATAAAATCTTCCATGATAATTGGAAACCTTTATATTCTTAACAACAATATCGGCATTTGGTGATTTACCGATGATCACTATGTTTTTTCCGAATGATTCCAGTATGATACTTCTGTTATCACCCTTGTCTCTTATACTGACAATAGTTTGTTTAGCCACCCTTTATACCTCCTGATACCTCCTGATACTTCATAATACTTCATAATACTTCATAATACTTCTTGATACTTTTAAACACCTCATAAAGCACACATAATTTACTTCTTTTTCTTATCCTTCTCTTTCGACTCATGCTCTTTTGAGTCTTTCCCTTTTGACTCTTTCTTTTTTACCTCTTTTGCTTTTGAGTCTTTTTCATTCCCTTTTGATTCTTTATTTTTATCCTTTGAAGTCTTTTCCTTCGCTGTCTTTTCTTTTTCTGCTTTTTCCTTTGCAGCCTTTTCTTTCGCGGCTTTCTCCTTTGCAGTCTTTTCCTTCTCAGACTTTTCTTTCGCCGCTTTCTCCTTTGCGGTCTTTTCCTTCTCAGACTTTTCTTTCGCGGCTTTCTCCTTTGCAGTCTTTTCCTTCTCAGACTTTTCTTTCGCTGCCTTTTCTTTCGCAGACTTTTCTTCTTTAGTCTTCTCTTTGATCTCTGCCTTTACTGACTCCTCAGCAGCCTTTATCTCCTCAGGAATAACTTCTTTCTTCGGTTCTGATATTTCATACAGATCCGGAATATATTTATCGTGATAATACTGCTTAAGTGCAAGGTACTCTTCACTTTCCTTATCCATAAGATGACCATGCATGGAGTCAATGCTTATATCTCTTCTGAGTCTCTTTATAACATGCTTCGATACAGCCTTACAGTGAACAGCAATCCTTTCAAAGGCATTCACTATGTCATAAAGTGCAACCCCGCCTTCAACGCCGCAGTCACCCTCCTGAAGTCTGTCAACATGATGAGTTTCTATAATATCACTCATCTGACCTATAACCTTAGCAAGGGGATTTACTCTGTATGCATGATTTATATTCTCACTTCTTAAGGCTTCAAAGGTCATATCGATGATCTGACCTGTAGCTTCTGCCGCACTGTTTATTTCTCTCATACCCTTCTCGGAAAATACTATTTTATTATCATTTATTGTCTGAGCCGTATATGCGACATTCATACAGTAATCGCCGATACGCTCATAATCCCCGATGGAATTCAGTATCTCGATCACCATATACCTGTTATCGATGGTAAGCCTCTTTCTGTCAATCTTCACTATATAAGCAGAAAGGGCAGTTTCGCATTTATCGATAAAATTTTCGTTATCGATCATTCTGTTAAATTCGGCTTTGTCATATTCCACAAGAAGACCGGTTGCAATCTTATAATTCTCCTGTATCTTCTCTCCCATGAGATTCATAAGCTCTCTGCACTGTGTGAGAGCTATTCCCGGAGTCTTGAGAAGCATATCATCAAGTCTTCTGATTTCCGAATCGCCGAATACTTCATCATTATCTCTGAGAACCTTACCCGTAAATGCAGCCATACGATTTGAAAACGGAAGAAGAACAAGACTTATCACAAGATTAAAGGCCAGATGAATATTTGCTATATCACCTCTGTTTACCGCATTTTCAAAAACAGGAATACCAACTGTATAATAAATGGTATATACGATCAGCGATATGGCTATGGCTCCGAATATGTTGAATAACAGATAGCTGAGAGCCACTCTTTTTGCCTTCTTATTTGAACCGATACTACCGATAATGATAGTCATACATTTACCGATATTCTGACCGATAATGATAGGAACTGCCATACCAAAAGTAACACTTCCCGTTGCGGAAAGCGCCTGAAGTATTCCGACAGAAGCACTGGAGCTCTGAATGATAGCTGTCAGCACAAGTCCCGTAAGTATTCCGATAAATGGATTTTTAAATGACAGGAAAAACTCCTGGAACTTAGGAGAATCCTTAAGAGGCTTGAACACCTCTTCCATCATGGTCATACCATAAAAAAGAGTTCCAAGACCTATGAGTATTCCGGCTACATCCTTCAGCTTCTGCTTTTTCAAAAACAGAAACATAAATGCACCTACAGCCACAAGCATAGGAGCAAAGGATGATGGTTTTAGTAATTTAAGAAACAGGTTTCCGGAACCCAGATCTCCAAGTCGGAGAATCTGAGCAGTCACCGTACTTCCTACATTAGAACCGTAAACAACGGGAATAGCCTGAACAAGTGTCATGATTCCCGCGTTTACAAAGCCTATCAGCATTATAGTTGTAGCAGCCGAGCTCTGGATAATACCGGTTACACCGAGTCCCAGTCCCCAGCCTTTTATGGCACCTACGCCCTTTTTCTTACTGGTGGTCAGAGTCTGAAGAATCTTTTCAAGTCCACCACCTGCAAGCTTCTCGAGTGATGCCCCCATCATATTCATACCGTAAAGGAAAAGTCCTACTCCACCAAATAACTCAAGTACGCTTAACATTTCTATACTTCTCCTGAATCAATCTATAGATAAACATCTGAAAACAGATTATCGCAGAATAATTGTATCATAAATGTATGAATAATGATAGATGCTGAAATATTTATTTGAAAAAAGATTATGCTGTCATAATTTGATTTTTAACTGTCTTTGATGATTCAACTTCTCCATCCACTATACGGACAAGTCTTGACCCGTAACGGGCAGCTTCATCAGAGTGAGTTACCTGAACGATGGTCTTGTTGTATTTCCAGTTGATCCTGCGGAAAAGCTCCATGATCTTTGTACCGGACTTGCTGTCCAGATTTCCGATAGGCTCATCAAGGAAGAGAATATCCGGATCAAAAACCAGGGAACGTGCTATGGCAACTCGCTGCTGCTGTCCACCTGAAAGCTCTCTCGGAGTAAGCTTTCTTTTATCCTCCATTCCGATAAGCTCCAGACATTCATCAATCCTATCCTTATAGTCCGCCTTCTTTTTTCCCGCAAGCATCAGAGGGAGTGCGATATTATCCACTACATTCAGATTCGGAACCAGATTATAAAACTGGAACACAAAACCTATTTCCTCGTTTCTCATACTGCTGAGTTCCTTATCCTTAAGCTTTGATAAGTCTCTGCCGTTGATGGATACAGTTCCCTCAGTGGGCTGGTCCAGCCCACCAAGGAGATAAAGCAGGGTTGATTTACCACTTCCGGAAGGGCCCATGATCGAGACAAAATCACCCTCATCAACTGTAAGATTTATATTTTTAAGAACCTCTGTTTTCTGCTTTCCGTTTACAAATGTTCTTCCTACGTTATTAACCTCAATAATACTCATTTTACTATCCTCCGTATATTTCATAATCCTATTTATTCATATTTAAGTTCCTGTACTATGTTGAGCTTCCTGCTCTTTCTCATGGTTGAAAGTGATGCGATAAATATGATCACTGCTATTATCGGTGCATAAGTCAGTATAGATCCCCAGTCGAACAGTACATCCATTGGCATTCCCACATATTTGCAGAAGCCTGTCATCAGGTCTGAAAGAAGTATGGAAAATGGTATTGTGATAAGTATACTGAATACCACGCAGGTCATACTTTCTGAAAGTATCAGCCTCTTTCTTCTTCCCTTGTTCATTCCTACAGATGCCATGACTGCCATCTCTCTCTTCCTCTGAAGGAAGCATATAGCGATGTTGTTAAATACACCTATTGATGCGATGATCATTGCCATATATGAGAATATGGAAAATAAGGATACGATCATCTGATTATTCTCATCGTTCAGCTTTGTGTCCTCAGCTTTTGTGGTATAGGTTGCACCGAGGGAAGTAAGAAATGTCTTAAGCTCCTTTTCAAATGCATCCTTATCACCGGAAACCTTAAGGTATATACCTGATGCTTCATGTATCTTAAACTCATCCTTCAGAAGTTCCTTCTGAACTACGATGGAGATTCCGTTATTGAATACCTTTCCATCATAGATACCCACAACCTTAACAGGTACCACCTGTGAGTTGATTTCCAGATTGACTGTATCCCCAACATCCTTGTTGATTGCTTTAGCAATCTTTGTGGTAAGAACTACTGAATACATATCCCCATCTCTAAGGGTCTTAAATTCATCTTTACATTTATCTGAGAATTTGAAGTAGTCATCAAGCACTTCTACAAAGGACATAGGATTGGTACCTATGGCAATTGCTATCTCGCCGTCTACCTTTGCCTCAGCACTGTACATAGGAGCCAGATATTCCTTTTCCACTTCATCACTTTCTTCCAGCTTCTCCATTATGGTTTCTGTTGTGGGGTGACTTGGATCAGACTCCATAATGTTAGCTATATTGTAGTCATATTTCATTCCGGCGTAAGCATCCACCACAAGCTTGGTCATGCTTGTTCCGAAGGATGATATGAGAAGTACCGATGAAAGGGATACTACTATGAGAACTATGTTGTTTCTGAGAAGCTTTGAGCTCCTGATATTGTTAAGTGTCAGATAAATTGTTGTATGATTCTTAAATACTTTTGCAAATACAGCTGTTATAAACTTCACAAACAGCGGTGTGATAAGTATGATGCCCGCAAATGCAGCCGCAAATCCAAGTGGAATTGTTGCATTTAACACATTGTCATTTACGATGTATACATAGATTGCAAAACCAAGCAGAGCCAGACCGACGATGGTCTTTACTATTCTGTTTGAACGCTTTGGCTCAGCACGGTTCAGGATCACATCCTTAACTTCAAGCTTTCTTACCTTCCTTACCGGGAAGTATGCTGAAGCTGTTGAAAGAACAACCGAGAATACCATTCCTATCAGGATGTAAACCGGATTGATATGGAACTCTGTATATATTCCGTAATCTCCAAGTGGTGATGTCCATCTTCCGATGTAGTAAAGAAGTACCTCTCCGATGGCACATCCGAACACACCACCGATCAGGCCGTATAAGAAACCTTCCATAAGGATGATATGTTCTATCTTCTTCTTTGTAGCACCCTGGCTCATAAATGTACCTATAACCGAAAGTCTCTCAGTCAGGATCAGCTTGAATACTCCGTAGATTATGATGGAGCTTACAACCACTACTATTGTCAGCATGAAGTAAAGCGCCGTGGTAAGTGATGAATCAACGATCACACTTCCCTTCAGATCTATAGCCTTTTCATCAGTGTGGGTCTTATTGAAGCTCTTGGCAAAGTCTGCAGTCTCTCCACTGTCCACATCCGCATATACTACATTGTATCCACCGTCCGCTCCCAGCTTCTGATTCAGATATTCATATGGAATGATCAGACTGTAGTTTGTTGTTGTGTCTGAGTAGAACAGCTTCTCATTTACCGCGATGGCCTCTATGGTAAACTCAACCTCTTCACCGGACAGATAAAGCTTTATGGTATCTCCTGTTTTGAGCTTAAACTCATCTGCGATTCTCTGTGACATGATACATTCAGGGCTTTCCTCCGAACCCTTCCGGCTGAGGAAGTCTGCACTTCCTTCTGACATGGCACCCGAGTAGCTCTCTCTTCCTCGGAGACTCACATACTTAATCTCGTCATTTTCATTTTTTACGCCGACTGTCTGCAGCTCGTAGGTCACATCCTTCAGACCTTCTGTATCAACGTCGGCTTTCTTCATGTAAGGATCATCGGTTTTCGATACTATCGAAACATCCGACATCTGTCCTGATTCATATGGTTCATTAAAACTGTCTATCACCACATCAACCATTCCCGTGCAGGCCACCAGAAGTGCTGCACTGACTGCGATTGAGAAAAGCAGCAGAAAGAACCGCCCTTTTTTCTCAAACATGTTTTTTGAGATGTACTTCAAAAAAACCTTCACGTTACACTTCCTCCTTTTCTCCGGTCCGCCATCAGACCGTAAAACGTTACTTAATTTTCGAATGTAACTATAAAGATAAAATCTTAAGCCGTCCTTTTATTAAGATTAAAAAAAGATTAAATAATACCTGGCACCATTCTTTTGAAATGGTGCCAGGTACATCTTGGATTATTATTAAATTGCTTCAAATGTCATACTGACTCTAACAGTATCCTTAATCTTGAACAAACTTGTATCATTATTTTTTATTTCACGTGTTAATATTAACCTGTTTCCTTCTTTTTTGTAATTATACTCTAACGAATATCCATCATATTGCAGCATTAAAGTATTATTATGCATATGATATTCACCTTGAATTATACGATTCTCACTCTCTTCATAATCTTCCGGATACTCAATTGTAAAATCTCCATACATGCTAAAGTCATAAATACAATCTGAAAGCATTACGGATGAATCTGTACTGTCAACTGAAATACATTTCCATCTACCGGTCAATGGATGACTATAATATGTTAAAACAAAACTCAAAATTACAACTGCTACAATTGAAGCCAGCACTGCTATAACTATTATCTTCGTCTTCTTAGTTATTCTGTTTTTCTTTTCATGTATATAATTATCATTAGTATCCATAGTTTCTTCATTTACAATTAAAGGTTCTTCACTATTATTAATTACATTACTTTCCACATTATTATTTATCAAATCTTCATTATCATACATTATAATATCCCCCTTTCATACTTATAAATGTTTATCAGCATATTCCATAACCTCTTTATAACGTTCATATTCCTCTTCACTTAACGAATCAATACTTATTTTTTCAACCTCATTTTTTATTGATTCTGCGACATCCTTAGCATCTAGTTCTTTTGAAAACGCATCAGCATAATCAGAACCTGCATCATCATCAAATATACTATGTGTGTCAAAATAATTATCACTTTTATCTTTATAATAAACATAAGAATCTACAGCACCCTTTAGTTTATTAATTAAATAAATATTCGACTCTTCCATATTTTTTGAAATATTATCAACAAATTGATTATAAAGTTCATCTGCCTTATCCGATGCACTTTCTACATAATCTATTTGAAATGCAAGCATACATCTTGCTTCTGTGTTAATGAAAAGACAAGCTTTTGTTGTCATTAAATAATTACGTTCTGATTTCTCTTCATATTCATAGTAGGGAACTTTATATTTTGAAATATGCTTTTTTAATTCATATTTTTCTGTATACTTTATCCCAAACATTGCAGAAAATATATCCCTGATATCATCAATATCAGTTCCGGAAAATGATCCATCCAGTATATATGATGTTATATATATATCATCTCCAAAATTGTCGTTATCAAAACTAACAAGTGTAGCACTATCAAATTTCATATCAATATCATTAGGTAGAGCAACTTGAAAGTATCCCATATCACATTTTTCGTACCCCTTTGGAATGCTTTTATCAACCTTTGCATGTTCTTTTCTACCACATGCTGTAATTGATATAAGCATAAACGTCAGAACCAAAATCTTTAAAATTTTCTTCATATAAAACATACCCTCCTCATATAATAATAAAAAACCTCTACCGATATTTTATCAGTAAAGGTTTTTTAATAGGTGTGAAAAACTAACATATTATGGGAATTATTAACACTGGGATTTTCTCGATTGTTACATAAAACAGCCCACCAGTAGTTTTACCAATAGCGCCATGATCCAGGCAACCACGCACTGCCATACAACCACACCGGCAGCCCACTTGGCACCAAGTTCTCTTCTTATAGATGCGATGGCCGCTACACATGGAGTATAAAGCAGCGAGAATACAAGAAGTGACACTGCAGCCTGTGGTGACAAAGCTGTTGCAACCCCTGCGGCAAAAAGAATCTGCAGTGTTGATACAACACTCTCCTTTGCCATAAAACCGGATACGAAGGAGGTTACTATCCTCCAGTCTCCAAGTCCCAAAGGTCTGAATATGGGAACAAACAGTCCCGAAATAACGGCAAGTATACTGTCCTCAGGATCCGCTGTCATCGTGAAATGCAGATCAAAGCTCTGGAGAAGCCATATGGCGATTGATGCAATAAGAATTACAGAAAATGCTTTCTGAAGGAAATCCTTTGCTTTCTCCCATAAAAGCTGAAGTACATTTTTTGCAGAGGGCATACGATAATTCGGAAGCTCCATTACAAAGGGAACCGCTTCTCCTTTAAAAACTGTTTTCCTATACAAAAAAGCAACCAGAATTCCTACCAGGATACTTCCCAGATATAAGGCGGAAATAATAAGCATCTTCTTTCCCGGGAAAAATGCATTTATAAAGAATGCATATATAGGCAGCTTTGCCGTACAGCTCATAAAAGGTGTGAGCAGTATAGTCATCCTTCTGTCTCGTTCACTGGGAAGAGTTCTGGTTGACATAACTGCCGGAACGGTACATCCGAAGCCTATAAGCATGGGAACTATACTTCGTCCGGATAGTCCTATCTTTCTCAGCATTTTATCCATAACAAATGCCACTCTGGCTATATATCCACTGTCTTCCATAATAGAAAGGAAGAAGAAAAGTGTTACTATTATAGGCAGAAAGCTGATGACACTTCCCACCCCGGCAAATATACCTTTTATCACAAGACTGTGAATAGTGGAATTAACCTCTGCGTTGGTCATCATCTGATCTATATAATCTGTTACCGCATTGACTCCATTTTCACATATCCCCTGAAGCCATGCTCCTATAACATTAAAGGTCAGGAAAAAGACCATTATCATTATTGCAAAGAATACGGGGATGGCCGTCCATTTTCCTGTAAGTATCCTGTCTATCTTTTCACTTCTGATGCGTTCCTTGCTTTCGTGAGGCTTTTTGACTGTCTGTCTGCATACCTTTCCGATAAATCTGAATCTCATGTATGCCATGGCTGCAGCCTTATCATGTCCGCTTTCCTTCTCCATCTGTTTGACTATATGCTCTATAGTCTCTATTTCGTTCTGATCAAGTTCCAGTGCATTTGTTATATTCTCATCCCCTTCTATAACCTTGGTTGCACAGAATCTGAGAGGAAGCTCCTTTTCTGCGGCATGATCCTGGATCAGATGCACGACTGCATGTATGCTTCTGTGAATAGCACCGTTATCATCCTTTTCATCGCAGAAATCCTGACGCATGGGTTTTTCCTGATATTTTGCTATATGAATAGCATGACTTATAAGCTCCTCTATACCGAAATTCTTTGCGGCGGAAATGGGAACAACAGGAGTTCCGAGAAGAGACTCCAGAAGGTTTATATCTATGGCACCACCATTTTCAGTGAGCTCATCCATCATATTAAGAGCAACGACTACGGGAATATCCATTTCCAGCAGCTGCATGGTAAGATAAAGATTTCTCTCGATATTTGTTACATCAACAATGTTGATTATGGCTTTAGGTTTTTCCTCCAGAACAAAGTTTCTGGACACCAGTTCCTCGCTGGTATAGGGAGACATAGAATATATACCCGGAAGATCCGTAACAAGAGTGTTGGGATGTCCCTTTATCACTCCGTCCTTCCTGTCCACAGTTACTCCGGGGAAATTTCCCACATGCTGATTTGAACCTGTAATGCGGTTAAACAGTGTCGTCTTTCCGCTGTTCTGATTTCCCACCAATGCAAAGGTAAGAGTCACATCATCCGCAAGGGGACTTCCTGATCCCTTAGGATGGAATCTGCCTTCCTCACCAAGTCCGGGATGCTCTGTTTTTCTTTGACTTCTTTCATCCCTTACCTTTCTGTTTTTACGCGGACTTCTCCTCTCCTCCGATTCAGAGATGGCTTCTACCACAGGTTGAGCCGCAGACTTAGAAACTTCTATCTGCTCTGCCTCAGCCAGACGAAGTGTCAGTTCATAGTCATGAATTCTGAATTCTGCAGGATCTCCCATGGGAGCATATTTTATAAGTGTTATCTCAATACCCGGAATAACTCCCATATCAAGAAAATGTTGTCTGAGCGCACCGTCTCCTCCTACATTTTCTACTACTACGCTATCTCCGGGTTTTATATCTCTAAGTGTCATCACTATAGTCCAATCAATAAATCTATTTTATCTTTCGAAATGTGCCGAAACGTCTTTAAGAAGGTCAATTATCTGGAGATGCTGTGGGCAGACACCTTCGCACTGACCACAGGCTATACAGTCGCCGGCTTTACCATGTGACCGTGCCATTGTATCATAATTTGAGAAATTGATGGTCCATCCCTTCTTCTCCATATCCTCTCTCATGTCTTCATTATAAAGGGAGAAATATTCAGGAATGCAGATATTCATCGGACATCCCTCAGTACAATAATGGCATGCGGTACAAGGTACTGTTATCTGACTTTTTATTATATCTGCAGCCTTAAAGCACATTTGTTTTTCAGTCTCGTTAAGAGGTACAAAATCACCCATAAACGATGTGTTGTTATCCATCTGGGCAATACTGCTCATACCTGAAAGCACAACCATAACATTTTCAAGACTGGCTACAAATCTTATAGCCCAGCTGGGAATAGATTTGCTATCATCATAATCCTTGAAAAGCTTTTCAGCTTCTGCCGGAAGTGACGCTAGGGTTCCTCCCTTTACAGGTTCCATAACGATAACCGGCTTTCCATGCTTTACGGCTACTTCATAGCATGCTCTCGACTGTATCCATTCACTCTCCCAGTCCAGATAGTTTATCTGAAGCTGAACGAACTCCATTTCGGGGTGATCCGTAAGTATCTTGTCAAGTACTTCGGGCTTATCATGAAATGAAAAACCTGCATGTCTTACAAGGCCCTTTTCCTTCTTATCCAAAAGCCAGTCAAAGCATTTAAACTTTTCATATTTATCAAGCATGTCGGATTCTATGCCATGTATCAGATAATAATCAAAGTATCCGGCACCGGTCTTTCTGAGCTGTTCATTAAAAACCTCATCTCTTCCTTCGAATGAATTGAAGAATCCCGAATGAAGCTTTGTTGCAAGAGTGAAGCTCTCTCTGGGATGTCGGTCAACCAGAGCTTTCTTTACCACATCTTCACTGGCAAAGCCGTTATACATCCATGCTGTGTCAAAATATGTGAAGCCTCTCTCGAGGAACATATCAACCATTTTACTTACTTGTTCAACATCTACATCTGCCGCATTGTTCGGATCGATGGTAGGCATACGCATCATTCCGAAGCCAAGTTTCTTTTCAGGTCTGAATTCCATAATATAATACCTCCTTTATGATAATCCCCATTAATACACAACTTTTTTGACACCCATATGTCATTTTACTTTATAACTTATCTTTTCGCCAGCTGTTAATTTCCATGTAATGTAACAACCACCAGCTCCGGATAATTATTTATCCTCAGGGGCAGCAGACTGTTTCCCAGTCCTCTGCTGATTATCATTGTAAGCTCTCTCTCTTCCTCCCGGTATTTCTCACCATCTTCTTCGGATTCGTCAGTCAGAGTTTTTGAACTGTAGGTAAAGGTGTGTGCTCCTTCATACAGTTCAGGGAAAAACTCAAATTCAGGAGAAAACAGTCCGCCTTTTCCGGGAATGATTATCTGACCACCATGAACATGACCGGTAAATGCAAGATCTGCATTTACTTCGTAGAATTTATTATAGTATTTGGGTTCATGCTCAAGACAGATGACCAGTTTATCCCCATGAGCATAAACTTTTTTTGCTCCCTTTTTGCTTCTATTTTTTATTGCCTCAAAGGGCTGGGCTCGGTTTGCATCTGATATTCCCACAAGGATGTATCCGTCCACTTCAACTACTTTATCCTTGAGATAATGTACACCGAGAGCTTTGATATCCTGAATAAACTTTTTTAATCTTTCTTTATCATCTTTGGCAAGTACCTTCTCATGATTTCCGGAAATGTAATATACCGGAGCGATCTTTACGGCACCTTTAAAAAACGCCAATGCCTGATTGTAGTTTGTATGATTCCGGTCTACCACATCCCCTGTCACAAAAATAACGTCAGGTTTTTCCTCTGCCATCTTATCTATCAGCCATTTCTCATCAAACCAGAAAAACTGATTATGAAGATCCGATACCTGAAGTATTTTATAGCCTTCCATTTCTTCGGTTACATACTCACTGGTATAATCATATCTTGTTACCACGATATGAAGATTCTGATACAGACAGAAGACTATAAAAAGAATTTCCAAAACAACAAATACGGGAATAGTGATATAGAACTTTTTCTTTCTGATCTTATGGCGGAATACCAGCATGCCGATACCCGCTCCGAAGGCTCCTCCTATCACGGCTAAAAAGATAAGTGTCTTTTCGGATATCCTTCTTTTATCCTTTTTTGCCTTCCACTTATCCAGCCCGTACAATAATAGTGTTATTATGTTTAAAACTATAAAGTAATAAATCAGAAGCAACTGTTATACCACCTGTTATTAAGCTTACTTAAAACAACCTCCCTCGTCCGGCGAGGCAGGTTGTCTTATAATTATTTGTCTGTTTTATTAAGGGAATTTCTGACGGTTCCCTTGGGATCGAGAATAAGCAGTCTGATAAGCCATATAACAAGACCCAGAGCTACAACTGATAATCCCAAAAACGAATCATTCAGCATATCCTTAGCAGACGGGGTGAAATATGCATCCTTTAATTCAGCGAATTCAAAGATTGCATCCACCAGCCACATTAGTGATGCTCCCCAGTACATAAAGCACAGGAAACCAAGTCTCATATCATCATTTTCTCTGTTATACCATTTCACGGTAGTTATCACTGCCGCAAATACCGTAATCAAAAGTGTCACCTGTTAATACCTCCACTACAGAATTAATACTTATCCGGTATTTATGCCATTTCCTTTGAAGACTCTTCTGAAGGTCTTCTTACTATGGCATCAGCCACCTTACACATTACTATCCAGACAAATGTGATAAGACCGGCCATGGCAACCCCCACCGTCGCCATCTCTTTAAACATTTCCATCATATCAGCCGAGTTATCCATGGCAGTAAGGAACGGGAACCACGGAACTATCTCACCATGCCATATATGCTCAAATAAAAGAAGTACTGAACCTCCGAGAAGCATATATCTCAGCCACTTAAGCTTTCTGCTGAGTGGGATTTTGGCTGTCTGCTCCGCAGAAGCCGCGCTCTCAGATGTATCATTTTCCATCATTTTTGATTCTTTCTTTTCCTGAACCTTTTCAACCACTGTAACAACAGCCGCTTCGGCAACAGATACTAAAAAACAAGCCATAATAATACCTCCTGACATATATCTTATAAATGATCATCTATGTTGTAACGTATACTTCATTATAACAATTATTTGAAAAATACTCAAAACATTTCGGGTTTAATTTCGGGGAGGTATTTCGGCGGTTATTTCTGATTTTATTTAATATTGCAGTATGGTATTATATATTAGCAATATAAAAAAGATTCTTCGGGCTAAAGCCCTCAGAATGACAAGAATCCTATACATGGAGGGAAACAGATGAAATATAATTTTTACGGATGGAAAACAGCCACCGTCCCGCCAATGAATGAAACCTATAAAGGAATAACCACTCCTCAAAAGCTTTATGATGCACTGACACATATCTGGTGCAGATATACATGTGCTCCGAGACTCAGAGATGAGTGGAGCAAAGAAAATTATACCATGGGACAATGCTCTATCACCGCATTCCTGGTTCAGGATATTTTCGGCGGTGATGTATATGGCATAAAGCGTCCCGGCGGAAACTATCATTGTTTCAATAATGTAAACGGAGTTGTTTTTGATCTCACCAGTGAAATGTTCGGCGACGAGGTTCTGGATTATGACGACTGCGAGCTTCAGAGCAGAGAGGAACATTTTTCAAAAGAAGAAAAGAAGCTTCGATATGAATTCCTGGTGGCCGAGCTGACAAAATACACCGAAGGACATATTCCCACCTGACTTCCCGGAGGATTATACAAATCGACCATGTTGACGAAGCTATAGAAAACGAAATGCTTAGGAACATAAAAAAAACCATATGTACTACTTTCGTAATACATATGGTTTTATTAATTATGCTTATTATTTAGCAAATACCATATCAACTCCGCCGTATGATAACTTTATCTCTCCGTTAGAGTATTCACCCTCTAATTCCTGTCCGCCGCCGGAAAGTGTTACGGTACTTCCTGAGAATTTAACTGAACATGAAGACTTAACTCCACCCATATCCAGATCCGCATTGCTGCCGTGTATCTTGATTGTATACTTTTCAGGATCCATTCCATAGGTTGCAAGCTGGTCGCTGTCAATCTCAAATCCCATAGCAGTTGCTCTGTCAAGCTTATATGTACCATCATGGTCACCGCCGCCAAATACGCCAAGTGCCCACATTACAACTACTGCAACAACTACTGCTACTACTGCTCCGATACCGATAATAAGACCGGTATTTGATTTCTTTGCTGCTGCTGCCTGATATGCTCCCATATTATTCTGAGGATATGGCTGCTGATCATAACCGCCAAAGTCCTGAGAAGGCTGATTTACAGGAGCTCCGCCATACTGAGCATTTGGATCCACACCATATGCATTTCCCTGTGGGGCTGGTGCAGGTGCAGGTGCTCCACAAATTGGACAATTAGGTGCACCCTCAGGAATATCTCCTCCACACACGTTACATTTCATAAATATACCTCCATCCTTTCAAATGAATAAACTATCCCGAACATTATATCACAAACGAATCTCGTTTTCATCTACTTATTTTAGTTTTTTACATATTTTTTTTACTTAATCTTTTTTGCAGATTTTTCTACTTTTTCATTTTTGCTTTTTTCGGTTTCTTTTTGCTTCTTTTTTATCTTTATTTTTCTCATCACTCTATATGTTTTTTTCGCCGAAGCAACCATTTCCATATCTGCCTCGTCCCCGCGGAATCTTACACGCTGATATGAGATTACAAGAGCCCTGTATTCATCCCTCACTTCCGGCTCCAGCATTTCCTCAGTTTTTTCTTTACCGTTTTTATCCAGGATAGCATATATACGTTTCATTATTTCACAGAGCTTTTGTTCGGTTGTCATCATCCTGTATCTTATGGTTCTTACAAGAAGAATAATAAGGATGATCACCAGGAGTGCACCCAGCATAATGATTATATATATAACAAGCTTTTTAAATGCCTTCGCCCCTGCTTTGTCCGTATCTTTGTTATTGTTATCAGAAGTAGGTATTTCCATCTCATTATGATATTCCGACTCATCCTTTGAGGCATCATTTTCGGAAGCTTCGTCTTTCTTTTCAAACTGCTTGGCATATTTTTCCGGATCATAGTTCTTTCCAAGTCCCCATGAAAGATCCCTCTGATCCAGATATGTCATGGTAGGTTCAAATGGAACCCAACCCAGCCCTTCTATGTAAGCCTCAGGCCAGGCATGTGCTTCGGAACCGGTAACAATATTGGATTTTTCTTCATTATGCCTGTATCCGATACTGTACTTGGCGGGTATTCCGGCCACCCTCAGCATCAGTACCATTGAGGAAGCAAAATGTACACAGTACCCTTTCTGTGTATTAAACAGGAAATCATCAATATAGTTTTCACTGTCTGACAGATCTACATCCTTGCTATAGGTATACTGTCTGAGGAATTCCTCAATCCTGCATGCCTTTTCATAATCATTTTCACAGTCCTTTGTTATATTATAGGTAAGCTCTTTTATTCGTTCTGTGGCCATGTCCGTATCCAGATAACGGGACATATCCTTTTCGGCAAGGGCCTGATCATACTGTTCCTCTGACATATAACTATCAAGCTCGATCTTGTATATACGTCTGGTATAATCAGCTATTGTTTCATAATCCTCATAAGGCATGCCGGCTGTCTCTGTAAGTCCCGTATAATAAGGACTTCCGTAATCTATGACTATATGTCTGACAGAATACTTATATCCCTTTTTCTTCTTTCCCGTTTCATTTTTAGAAACCTCAAGAGGAGTCAGGGGAGCTATGGTATCCTCTGTTCTGAGATACTTATATTCTACATTTGAAGTGACTATCCTTGAGAAGAATGATGCCTCTTTAACATCTATATCACCATGGTAAAGAGCATTCAGATACAGAGCAAGCCAGCTGTTATCCGGCAGCTCTGATTCAAGTCCCGTAAATCCCGAGCTGTCCAGATCAAGATAGCTTCGACCCTTCAGATAGATAATAGTCTTTCTTGTCCCCCCTGTACTTGTGAATTTCATTTCTTCCCGGTCATAATCAGAAACACTTCCCGATATCTCTCCGGTCTCTGAATAACCTGAGTAACCTCCACCAGAGATTCCGAAGCCTTCAAAGAAATAGGATATCTCATCCGACATTCTCCCGAAGAACTCTCCCACAGCATTGATGCCGCTTTTTATCATGGTCCACTGACAGGGCTTTTTATTAACAGGCGTAAAGAGCGTTGCAACAGCTATAATAACCGGAACTGCCATATAGAATATTATATTCTTTCCAAGAAGAAGGGTTATGGAATAAAGTCCCAGAGCGATCAGACTTATTCCTACATATCTTGGTTCATTGGTTGTTACCAGCATCCATGCCAGTATCAGGACAAATGTAACCAGAGCCCATCCTACTCTTCTTATCTTTTCTCTTCGCAGTATATAGATAAGAAGCGTCACACCAAAGGCCGCAAATATATTTACCGTAAGCACCTTATCCCGGTACATCACCGTCAAAAGAACAGAGATTGCAAAGGATATCACTATATCCCATTTCTCATCAGCCACTATCCGGGTGATAAGAGATATCATCATATTCACAAGGAAATAGCACAGGAAAAAGCCCATGACAATGTTCTTTACGCCAAAATTATGTAAACCACCTGCAATAACCAATGCCAGTGCAAAATAGATGGGATATAACATAACATATTCAATTGTACCCTTTCTTCTGGTTGACATAACTACGCACTTATCCTTTATACAACTTTATCCGTTTCTCTATCTCAGCTTCAGTGTTCCTTCTTCCTCACTGAATAAACAAACTGCTCCCTGAGTATTTGCCGCTGCATTTTTAAGAGTTTCCACTGCATCAGAGGGAAGCGTCTTACCTACAGAACCGAATTCCTTCAGCTTATCCATATAGAACACTCTGAAGCTGTCATAGCTTTCTATAAGGAATTCTTTTACTCCTCCGCAGTAATACATTACATTTACTGCTTTTCCCTGTTTAGTAAACATATCTGCAACAGACACGATATACTCCAGCATATAATCATTCTTTTCAATGGTTGAATCCATATCCGGTATGATAACCACAGTCAGCAGTTCCGACTCCTGTTTATCCGGAAGTCTTACAAACAGCTGCCCTGTTCTGGCATAGTTCTTCCAGTGCACAGTTGACAGGGAGTCGCCCTCCATATACTTTCGAATATCATTTCCAAGGGTAAGATCATCCTTATCCAGCTGGAATTCATTTCTCCTGCCTGACATTTCCTCAAAAATCCTGTTCACGTCTGAAACGGCAACATCCGTTATAACGGGAAGAACATTTACTCTGAGGGGAGACGGAATATCATATGTCATTTCCATAAGTCCGAATATATCGGTTATCCTTATCCTTCCGATACCTTCAGTATATTTTCCGGCATATTTACAGGACATTTTGGTTTCTATCACTCTGCTTTCACCCGGAAGAAAATTAAAAATCTCTCCGGTAAAATCCTCTTCAAAAACAGTTACCTTTTCCTCCATGAAAAGCTTTATACCACCTATGGGAAGATGTCCCGCATTTCCTATGGTTATCTGATAAGGAACAGCCGTGTTCTTGTAAAGCAGACGCCCGCTGACATCCTGATAGAGCCTGAAAGCAAATCTGGTATAAAGTATCTGAATAAACATGACCGGTATATAAAGAAGCACGCTAAAAAACAAGACGTAGGAAAGACCCCCACCACGATTACTTACAAATATTATCGATGCGATAAGTACTATAAGATAGATCATGCGTGGCAGCCTGTTTCTGCTTCTTGTTTTATCTGCTTTTTTATTTCGTTTTTCTTCTTTACGCTTACTCTTTTTTATAAGCTTTTCTTCTTTTGATGCCATATTCTTCGTGCTTTATCTGACTCTGCCATTTACTGCTTTTTTTATACTTCTTTTTCGGCTTATATAAAACTGAATATTTCAGCTTATATGAATCCGTCTTTATCCTCTATATCGGTCGCTTAACAGTGTCGGTTACTCTTGTAATAAGCTGATCACCGGTATATTTATCCATACGTGCCTTCGGGGTAAGAACAAGACGATGCGGCAGCACGACCTTCGACATTTCTATAATATCATCCGGGATAACATAGTCACGGTCCTCTATATAGGCAAATGCCTTTGAAGCCATGATAAGATCCAGTCCCGCTCTCGGACTGAGACCATACTGCAGCTCCTCCATTTTCCTTGTAGCGTCAACCACAGAAAGTGCATACTCTATGACCTCATCCTTCATGATCACATTTCTTACTTCTTTTTTCATTTCAATCACTTCGTCAGCAGTAAGAACCGGATTAACCTTTTCACTCATTTTTCCGCTCAGAAAGTTCTTGGCCAGCTCCATCTGCATACTGTTGTCAGGATATCCCAGACTGATCTTTACCATAAATCTGTCCAGCTCCGCCTCCGGAAGTGCATAGGTTCCTATCTGCTCCGAAGGATTCTGGGTGGCAATGACCATAAACAGTTCAGGAAGTCTGAAGGTTTTTCCGTCGATTGTAACCTGTCTTTCCTCCATAGCCTCCAAAAGTGCTGACTGAGTTCTGGGGGTAGCTCTGTTTATCTCATCCACAAGAACTATCTGATTGTGGACAGGTCCTTTAACTATCTGGAACTCTGCCTTCTGAGCATTAAAAATAGATGTTCCCACCACATCTGTCGGAAGTGTATCCGGTGTAAACTGTATCCTTCCGAAATCTGCCTCAATAGAAACAGCTACTGCCTTGGCAAGAGTTGTCTTTCCAACTCCGGGAACATCCTCTATAAGTACATGACCGTCAGCAAGAAGAGCTGTAATAAGATTACGAACCACCCTGTCCTTTCCGACGAACCTCTGTGAAATATTATCCTTTAACTTCTGTATTGATTCTTTCATTACTTCTTATCCTCAAGTATCATTTTACTCTGTCATAAAGCCGGCAAGCTTTTCATTCAGGCAGAAACGCTTTTTGCTTTTTGACACCGTTGTCATTATAATTGAAACACATATATTTATAAAGTATTTTTTATATGATCGGATACTTCTTAAAAAAGAATTTATGATACAACGCGGTTTCTGCCGCTTTCCTTGGCTGTATAAAGCTTCTCATCTGCAACACTGATGTTTGCTTCGATACTTTTTTCTGTATCAAATTCACTGACTCCGAAGCTGAGTGTATGGTGGACTGTATATTCATCAGTTACGCAGTCGTTTGCTTCAACCAGTTTTCTGATAGACTCGGCTTTTTCTGCACAGGCGGCCATATCGGTATCAGTCATTATCATGATGAATTCCTCACCGCCCCAGCGGTATACACCGTCACATGCCCGGCAGTTTTCCGAAAGGATACCTGCAACATGCTTCAGTACTTCGTCACCGGTGTTATGGCCGTAGGTATCATTTACTGATTTAAACTTATCTATATCACAGATGAAGAGAGAAAGTTTCTTATCCGGATCTGTGATATATTTTTTATATTTCTTTTCAAAATCATTAAAGAAGCCCATGCGGTTTCTGAGATTTGTCAGCTTATCTGTATGTGACTCCTCAAGGAATACATCAGACTCAAGTGCAAGTCCGCAGATAACGGCAGCCAGTGACAGTCTTCGGCAGTCCTCAGCTCTGTGGAACTTTCCGTCACCATCCAGTTTATTTATAACCTGGTAAGCACCGATAAATTCTCCGTTTATGTTGGTGACAGGCATAACAAGTATGGATTTTGTGACATAGCCTGTCTGTTTATCGACGTCAGAATTGAAATCAGGATCATTATAAGGATCATTTGTGGTTATAACTCTGCCTTCCTGAAGGGCTTTTCCTACCAGACCTGTTGTTTCCGGAATGGTAATGGTTGTTGTTCCCGTGGCAGCTGTTGTCCAGAGAGTATGAGATGCTTTATCCCATTTCCAGAAGCTGGCTCTGTCTGCATTAACCAGGATCTTGCCGAGGGTTGTGAGAAGATTGAAAATATCGGCATGATCTCTTCCGTCCGGACTGCTCATATTTCTGTAAAGAAGCTCGGAAACATTTAATATATCTGATAAATACTGGTTTGAATTGTTGTACATATTGTTATCCCCCTGATTATATAATGGTGCTAACATGATAGAGGTGCTATAGATAATTTCCATTAACTTTTCTTCGTCTTCAAGATGCATCAGATAGACTTCCTTTCCCTGCTTTGTGAGGGAGATAAGATACTCCAGATTCTGATGTATATTCAGATGAACAGGTGCATCATATAGTGTAACCTCTGTAAATAGCTTGTCTGCCTTTTCAATATATGGTTTAAATGGTTCAAGAGATGATGTATCTCCCGTATAAATCGCAATCTCATTATTATGTTCAATCACATATCCGAAGCACCGCCCCTCCAGCTCGGGAGTGTGTGTTGTGGGTACAGTGTGACGAATCCATTTTATTTTATCTGCATAGGTAAGTTCATATGCAGCTTTATTGCAGCCGTCCATCCTGTCCAGATAATACTGCATATCCTTCATGACTTCCTCGCTGGGTACACCCACTACAACCGGAATATTCCAGAAGAAGAAGCAGTAGTGTATCAGAAGCGGTATACCGCTTATATGATCCGAGTGGGTATGAGTGACTGCAATATAGATCTTTTCCAGATCACCGTCTTTTGAAAATCCGTCCTTACCTATCTGCAGGATACTTTGGAAAGAAGACATAGAGCAGTCGATAAGAAACAGCTCTTTACCATCTACAAGAAATGCACTGTTATGTACGTTTGAAAAACCGGAACCTCTTCCGAGAAATGTGAGCATTAAAAATCCCTCCTCACTTTAAAAGATGTGATTATTATATCATTTATCAGTAGTGACATACTCCCACCACTTTCGCTTCGCTAAGAAGCGGGGGCTTCTCGTTCGAGCGATCTAACGATCACAGCATACACGAGCTATCCCCGTCTGCCCGACGGTTCTATCTATACTTAAATGCTTAAGTATTTGATTCCTTCATTTCGTATATTTATTGCAGCATTTGCATCACGGTCATGTTCATTTTTACACTTTGGACATGTCCATTTTCTTATTGCAAAATCCTTTATTTCTTCATTCTTGAAGCCACAACAATGACATATCTGACTTGAAGGATAGAATTTATCTATCTTTACATAGTGTTTGCCTCTATCTCGCAGTTTATACTCGAGATAGTTCGTAAACAGTCCCCATCCATTGTCAGATATAGTTTTTCCAAAATTATACTCTTGAGACATCTTTTTCATATCAAGATTTTCTATACATACAGTATCAACTCGATTGGCTATCTCGGTTGATTGCTTATGTAGAAAATCTTTTCTCTGATTAGATATATGTTTATGTAGTCTGGCTACCTTTTTTCTTTGTTTGTAATAGTTGTTTGAACCCTTTTCCATTTTTGAGAGTTTTCTCTGTTCTCTTGCCAGCCTGCTCAATGACTGTTTATAGAATTTTGGGTAATCACAAGAATTACCATCACTATCTACATATAGTGATGACATA